>JAZUSV010000001.1:0-6020 GCA_045606885.1 Candidatus Gastranaerophilales bacterium
GAAAATTACGAATGACCCAAAAGTGTGTTAAAAGACTCGGCAAATTTTACGCTTGTCGAGTCTTTTATTAATCACATTAGTTATACAATCTAGTCATTTTATATGTAGAAAACACTTTTTATTTTGTTATAATAAAATAGCATTCAAAAAGGAAAATTCATGAGTTTAAAACAAATGTTAAAAAGATTATCAATATTTTTAATGTTATTTGCATTATTTGCAATAACAAACATCTCAAATCCGGCGTTAGCTGTGACTCCTCAAGGTTTATACGATAAAGCCTGGAGATTAATTAATACAAAATATGTTGATGAAACCCAAAATCAACAAAATTGGGAGCGTTGGCGTCACAAATATGACGCAGTTATTCAAGACGAAGAAGATGCATACGTTGCAATTGCAACCATGATTGATTCTTTGGGTGATGTTTATACAAAATTTTTGACTCCAAAAGAGTATAAAGAAGAGACAGAAAGTATTCAAGGAAGCCTAAAAGGCATTGGTGTTCAAATTGGGGTTAGAGAAGGCAAACTTTTAATCATTGCTCCTTTAGAAGATACACCAGGAGAACGTGCAGGCTTAAAAAGCGAAGATGAAATACTTGAAATTGATGGAAAATCAACAAAAGGGATAACAGTTGAGGCCGCAGCTGATTCAATTCGTGGACCAGAAGGAACATTTGTTAAGCTTTTAGTTAAAAGAAAAGGTGAAGAACCAAAGCTATATACAATTGAAAGGGCAAACATTGAATTAAAATCCGTTTCGATTAAAGCGCCAAAATTAGGAAAAGTTGACGATAATTTAGGATACATTAGACTTAGTTCGTTTTTATCAAGAAATGCTGCAAATGAATTTCAAGCAGCGCTTAAAAAATATCAAGACAAAGACGGAATTATTGTTGATTTGCGCTCTAATCCAGGAGGATTGTTAACAAATGCAATTTACATTGCAGATATGTTTTTAAGTTCAAAAGTTATTGTTTCAACAGTTGATAAAGATGGTTATAAAGATACTCAAAACTCTTTATCTCAAATAATAACAAAACAGCCTGTTGTAGTTTTAATCAACGGTGGTTCAGCTTCAGCTTCTGAAATTTTGTCAGGCGCTTTGAAGGATAACAAAAGAGCAATAATTGTTGGTAAAAAATCTTTTGGAAAAGGCCTTGTTCAAGAAATTAATAAACTTCCAGATGGTTCAGCGTTACATATTACAATCCAAAAATATTTAACTCCAAACGGTACTGATATTCATAAAAAAGGTATTACCCCTGATTATACTGTAGATTTAACAGAGGAAGACATTAAAGCAAACAAAGACCCACAATTAGAAAAAGCCTGCGAAGTTTTACAACAGCAGGTAGGTAAATACGCTAAGGCTGAATAAAAATAATGTAATAAAAAAACACCCTGTATTTTACAGGGTGTTTTAAATTTGTTAAAGAACTATTTTACTAATTCTTTGAATTTTTTACCAGCTGAGAATGCTGGAACTGTTTTTGCAGCAATTTTAATTTCTTTACCTGTTTGTGGGTTGCGACCTACACGAGCAGCTCTTTTTCTAGCTTAGAAAGTACCAAAACCAACTAAAGTTACTTTTTGTTTTTTAGCAACTGTTTTTTGGATAGTTTCGATAGTAGCACCGATGATTTCAGCTGTTTCTTTTTGAGATAATTTAGCAACTGCTGCAACTGCTTTTACTAATTCTTCTTTGTTCATATCTAACTCCTTTTTAATAACACACCCTTATTATACATATTTATTATGCTTTTGCAAGAGGTTTGTCAGGCAAAAAACAACAAAATAGGCAAAAATGAGGATTTATTTTGTTTTAAGTCTTGAAAAATGAATATCTTTGTAAAAATAACTTAAAATTTGGCGTGCGCTATAGCCTTTGTTTGCAAGGTTATTAGCACCATGTTGACTCATTCCTACACCATGACCTTTTTTTCTTACTCCCCAATCATATCCATCAACAGATTGGATATATGGTAAATCTTTCATCCAAACATCACCTGCAGAATTAGTTTTTCCGCCTGAAGCGGCATGGTAATATGCTGGAATAATTTTATTATCATAAGTTAAGACTTCACCACGTGTAGATAGTACAGCTCTTGTTGTTTGTGGTGTTTCACTGCTTGCTCCGCCATAAGCTTGGTCGTGTGGAGTGTCTTTTAGGTCATATCCTTTTGAGCCACGTTTATTTAAATTAGCTAGCGCATAACTTCTTGCTGCGATTGCTTGAGCTTTGTGTGCTTCCATGTTCCATTTTGGCGGCATTTCAGAAGGCACAACACCCATCAAATATTCTTCTAATGGCAAGGAATTAACAACAGTAAGAGTTCCGTTGATGTTGTAAATTACAATATCTCCTCTATACCATCTTTTTTTGGTTGCTAAAAACCCTTTTCTTTCAGGATTATGAATAAAAACCGCATTTGTAGAACAATCGTAATATTTACCTTTTACTTTAATTGCGATTGAGTTTCCGTAAGCTTTAATTGAATATGGGAAAAAAGAGCGAGAAATAAACAAAAGCTTGCCTGTGTTTGCATCTCTAAAAGAGGCATTTTGCGAACTTCCAACGTAAGTTTTTTTTAATCCCTCATTCAATCCGATTCTAATTGCAAATGCTTGTTGAGATAAAGTTAATCCCCAAAATAGTAATACAATTAAAATTAATATATTAAATTTTAATTTAATATTAAACATCTAAATAAATATTACCATATAATTTTAACTTGTGCATATTAGCCTATATTGTGCGTTGTTCTAATGAAAATAGGAATAAAATTTTTTAATATATTTATAAAAAGTGGTGTATTATGCAGAAATTTTTTCAAAATAAAGAAAATCTTGAAGAAACTTTTAAAGAATCAAGAGCAAAAGAATACATGAATAAATATATTAAAGAACTTCAAAGACATTTTGACTTGTCTGACAGAAAAATGCGTTTAATTGTTTATAAAGTGTATAAAGATTTGTCTCCTTTGAATTTAATCAAAAGTTGGATTTATATGGTAAAATCCAAATATATTAGCAGATTAAGAGGAAAAATTGATGCAGATTAAAGTATTTCCAAGTGGAATATATGGGGCAATAACTTATTTAATATATGATGAAAAAACAAAAGAAGGTGCTCTTGTAGATTGTACTTGTTCAATTGACGAAATTGAAGAAATTGTTAAAAGAGAAAAAATAAATTTAAAATATATTTTAATTACACACGGTCATTTTGACCATGTTTATTGCATTTCGCAAGCCAAAGAAGCTTTTCCTTATGCTCAAATTTTGGTTCATAAAGACGATGAAGTTTTGTTAGAAAAAATTGGCGTTCAGTGTGAAATGGCTGAAATTGAAGAAATTAAAATTCCTTGCATTGATGGATTAATCGGAGATAAAACCCATAATTTAACTTTAGGTGAAAATAAAATTGAAATAATTCACACAAAAGGGCACTCAAAAGGCGGAGTTTGTTATTTAATTAATAATGTTTTATTTTCAGGCGATACATTATTTCAAGATTCAATTGGAAGATATGATCTTTGGGGTGGATCTTATGAAGAGCTTGAAGAAAGTATTAAAGAAAAACTTTTCAAACTTGATGATGAAATTACGGTCTATCCTGGGCATGGCGATAAAACCTCCATCGGACATGAAAAGAAATATAATCCATATTTTGCAATTAGTTAAATTCTTGTTCAATACTCAAAAAAATGCTTTAATAAAGTAAAAATACTACAAGGAGCATAAAATATGAGAAGTGACATCATTAAAGTTGGAGTAGACCATGCACCACACAGGGCTTTGCTTTATGCTGGCGGTTTGTCTGATAAAAATATTAAAAAACCGTTCATTGGTATAGCAAGCTCTTTTACAGATTTAGTTCCAGGGCACGCTGGCATGCGTGATTTAGAAAGACAAATCGAAAAAGGGATACATTCTAATGGTGGTCAGGCGTTCATATTTGGTGTTCCTGCGGTTTGTGATGGAATTGCAATGGGTCATTGCGGAATGAGATATTCTCTTCCTTCTCGTGATTTAATTGCAGATTGTGTTGAATCAGTTGCAAGCGCTCATCAATTAGACGGGCTTGTTCTTTTGACAAATTGTGACAAAATTACTCCAGGGATGTTAATTGCAGCTTTGCGTTTAAATATTCCTTGTATTATTGTTACCGCAGGTCCTTCGCTAGAAGGAAGCTGCAAAGGCGAAACTTTAACTTTCATTCGAGGTTCTTATGAAGCTGTTGGAAGATATCGTATTGGAGAAATTACAGAGCAAAAACTTTGTGAAATGGAGCATTATGCTTGCCCTACTATTGGCTCATGCCAAGGATTGTACACAGCAAATACCCTAGCTTGTTTAACTGAAGTTATGGGCATGAGTTTACCTGGATGTGCTACGGCGGCTGCAGTTTCATCTAAAAAGAAAAGAATTGCGTTTGATTCTGGGTATGTTGTTTGCGATTTAGTTCGAGAAAACATTTTACCTCGAGATATAGTTACAAAAGATAGCTTAAGAAATGCCATTGTTGCAGATTTAACTCTTGGTGGTTCAACAAATTCAATTTTACATTTGTTGGCTATTGCAAATAGCGCAGGAATTGAACTTTCATTGGATGATTTTGAAGAATTATCTAAAAAAATTCCTCAAATTATTAAACTTGACCCATCAAGCACGCTAACTATGACAGATTTAGACAATGCTGGTGGTATTTCTGGTGTATTTAAGACATTGTGGGGAAATACTCTTGAGCTAAAAAATACTAAAAACTTAATTGGTCAAACAGTAGAAGAAATTGCAAATTCTGCTTGGGTAAATAATGAAGTAATTAGACCATTAAACGACCCAATTACATCTAATCCTGGGCTTGCAATATTACACGGAAATATCGCTCCAGATGGTGCAGTAGTTAAAATTTCAGGCGTGGATAAAGATGTGTTTGAATTTAGAGGAACTGCTAAAGTATTTAACCACGAAGAAGACGCCATGAAAGCAATAACAGATGATGTGGTTGTTGCAGGAGATGTTGTTGTAATTCGTTATGAAGGACCAAAAGGCGGACCTGGAATGAGAGAAATGCTTGCTCCTACAGCACTTTTAGTGGGTAAAGGATTGGGAAAAAAATGTGCTCTTATAACTGATGGCAGATTTTCCGGCGGTACTCGTGGTCTTTGCATTGGACATATTGCACCAGAAGCTTCATTGGGTGGCGTTATTGGCTTAATTGAAGATGGCGATATAATTGAGATTAATATTAACGAGAGAACAATTAATCTTTGTGTTGACGAAGTTGAATTAAATAAAAGAAAAGAAAACTTTAAGCCATATCAAAATGAAGTTCCAAAAGGATATTTGTCGAAATACCAAAGAAACGTTTCACAAGCAAACAAAGGAGCCTTAGCAGAGTAACCCGAATAAAGCGAAGCGTAGCCAGACTTGGCACGCTGAGCAAAATGAGGGCAAAGGTGTGTGAAGCTCGTGACGGCAATGCGTTGAGCATTGGCGAACAGAGCGGACACCGTACCATAGTGACGTGCGACGAAGTCGCTCAGGAACAAACCCGAATAAAGCAAAGCGTAGTCATAGTTTAACGAGCAATGTTGGTATAATTTTTTAAAAATTTATCTAATAACATTGAAAATTATTTTTCTGCTTTTTGAATTTTTAAAATTTTATTTTCAACTGTTAATTCTATTTCATCTTGTTCTGGATTAATATCAAGTAATTCTAAAATTGGTTTTGGAATTATAACAGTCCAAGCATTGCCACTTTTATACATTTTCTTTTTCATTTTTTATTCCTTTATTTAAGAAATACTTTACAATGTCTTTACTTTATTTTATACTTTCCCATGTCTTTACATTGGAAAGGTAAATAATGTACAATCCAAATCTTTTAATACAATTTGGCAAAAATGTTCAAGAAATTAGGCTTAAAAGGAACATGAGCATTGAAGAAGTTTCTTTTAAAACGGGAATTAATGTGAGATATTTAAAAAAAATTGAAAAAGGTGAAGCA
>JAZUSV010000002.1:0-1691 GCA_045606885.1 Candidatus Gastranaerophilales bacterium
ATAAAGTTAACACATTTAATAGTTCTGCCAGCAATCCTGATTGGGAATGGAATGAGGATATGAATCTAGACACTTCTAACTCTCAAATATATCACAAACCAAGAGTGAATGGATCTGCCTCAATTGTTGCTCCATCTGTTGAAGATGTTGGCACTAATTTAAAATATGGTCATTTGTCATATTGGAGATATAGCGTGAATGGCAGTGGAACTGCTGACTATCTATATTATAATAAAACATATTACAATGATTCAAATATAGCTAAAAGTGGATATACATTAAGTGGAACTCTTAATCCTGGAGCGACATACACATTTAGCAATACATTTAATGATTATTGGTATACATATTTCTTTGCTTATTATGTAGAGAACACTGCAGATATTTATTTAAACGGAACGCTCAATCAAGATAATTGGGGAACTACTCAATTAACAAATGCATTTAGCATGCCAACTAAAAAAGGTTATAATTTTGCAGGTTGGTCATTTACAGGTCTTGTTGACACCTTAGATTTTTATGGTGTTGAAAAAGCACACACAGCAACATTCTATAAGTCAAATGGCACATCAAAAGTTGTGACTTTTGCACAAGATGTTGATGAAGAAGGTAACAAACTTGGCACAGCATTTTTGCCAGCTGAAGCGGGTTACACTTCAGTTAAATTCTCATGGCTGACTGAACCACATGAGTCAAGTGTTTATATCGAAGAAGTCTTCACACCAAAAACATATTTAATTAACCTTGTTCATGACACACAAAGGACATTCACAAATGAGGGAACATCTGAAGTTTATTATAGATATGACGATGGATTTTATTTAGACTTTGATTATACATTAAGAATGACTGAAACTGAAAACCCAATCACACTGCCAATTGCAGTTGGTTACAAAACTGAAGCACAATACACATTTACACCTGATTTGATAACCTATGGTTTAACTGGTGGTGAAGGTAATTTGTATGTCACTTGGGAAGATGAAGATGAAATTGAAATGATGAATAGTTTTATTGAAGACTATTCTTGGCGAACGGCTGAAGCTCCGTGGACGGCAATTCATTACACGGTTGTGTGGGAAAATTATTGCTATCCGGAAGAAGAGAAAACTGAAGAAACCAAGCTTGTGGCTTATGATGAAGTGTTCTCGCTACCAGTTCCACCATCGCTATATCATGATTTTCAATTTTTTTCTGTTTTGACAGCAAGTGCTTCAGGAACTCATTATTATGGTGATAGTTCATCAAATTTAACTGAATTTACTGGAAGTCAAACAACTCATTTGCCAGATTCTTCATATCTATATTTTAAAAATTTGTGGTGTGAGGTAAATCCTGAATATACAGCTAATGCATCTCATGGTAATGTGTTAATTACTAATAACTGGATTGGTAAACAATATACCGTTGAATTTGAAATGAATGGCGGAACTGCTATTGATTCAATAACATGTTATTATAATAGTGCACATATTTTGGGATATGAACCAATAATTCCGGCAGTTCCATACAAAGTCGGTTACAACTTTGCTGGTTGGGACGTTTCTGGAATGGACACAGCTCCAGGAAAACTCATTTATGAAAACACCACTGGCGGCAATATTCTTGTTACAGACTTTACGCAATCGGTTTCACTTGATGCAACATACTCTGAAGCAACATTTGACAACTTGAGCGGAACTGAAGGCACG
>JAZUSV010000003.1:0-6610 GCA_045606885.1 Candidatus Gastranaerophilales bacterium
ATCTTTTCCATCTTTAACCCTGAAACGTAGGTATATGTTAAAATCTAAACATATGGAACGTTAGGGGGAGATTGTGTATAAAAATGTTAAATTAAAAAAATCAAAATTTGCTATGTTTAATTTAGCATTTTGGATTTTATTAGTATGTTCAATTTTGATGATTGGTTGCATAATTAGGAAAAATTTTTGTGTTTTTAATATTAAAAATATAGGCTCAACTGTAAAACCAATAACCTTAAATGTATTGTTCAATTCAAAAGTAAACGATGCTGTTTTTGTTTGCTTTGATGATTATTGCAAACCAATTGAAAACAATTCCTTATTGGATAATGCTTTAAATTTAACAAATAGTTATTCTGCTAGTTTTGATAATTCTGATGAGCAATTTATAGCAAAAAAAGTAAAAAGTATAAAATTTGCATACCCTGCAAAAGCTAAAAATTTTGAATATAAAATTGACAATATTAGTTTGCATATTGGTGACAAACTAAAAACCTATACTTTCGAAGAAGTACAAAAGCTAGATAGCAAAACAGTTTCATTGCTTTTGGAAGGAAAAGAAGAAAAAGTTGAATATAAAGTAGTTCAATTTGAAAAATCAAATAATAACTATGGATTTTTTCACTGTTTTGGCGTAATTTTGTTGTCTTTTGTGTTTAATTGGCAGTTTTATATAGTTCCTTATGCGTGGTTATTTGTTGCACTTTTAATCTTTTTGTTTAATAAGGATGTTTTTGAAATTAAATTAAAAACAAAAGGTATGTTTTTGGGAATATTATCTTTATTTTATTTGATTTTATTTGTGTGCTTTTTTGCTTTTATGCCAAGATTGGAAAATGGAAAAAACGATTTAATCAATTTTGTTTTATTTGACAGTAAAAATTATAAAGATTATGAAATTCATATTATTTCAGATAAAAAAGAAATTCCTGAACAATTAAAAGAAAACAACATCGTTTGGCATTTTGTTGATGTTGAAAAAGATGGCGAAATTAAAAAAATTGAAAGAGAAAAATATATTCCAAAAAATAAAAGAGGAATATTGTATTTTAATTCCGACGTAGCAAATGTTGAAATGATGTCTATGAGCAATAAAAAGTTGCAAGTTTTTAAAACAAACTATAAACAAAATGGAAAAATGGTTTTTTATAAGGAGCAATAATGAAAATAGCAGTTATTTCTGATGTTCACGCAAATAAAGATGCTTTTGATAAAGTTTTAGAAGATATTAATCAATTCAATCCAGATAAAATATTTTGCCTTGGAGATTTGATTTTAGCTGGATATAATCCTAATTATATTTGTCAAAAAATCCTAGAATTAAAAGAAAAATATGGTGAAAATTTTGAAATTATTCAAGGTAATACAGATAAAATGGTTTCAAATTGCACACCTGAAATGATTGAAAAAACGAAAGAAGCTTTTTCTTGTATGGGTTATTCTCTTGAAGAAGATGTTAAAATAACAGACAAAAAATATCTTGATTTTGTTCGTGAGCTAGATGAGAAAAAGCAAGTTGAACTGAATGGAGTTAAAATTGAATTAGTTCACGGTTCACCAAGAAACCAAAGCGAAAATATATATCCTGAACTTATGAACGATACGGTTGAGGAAATGGTAAAAGATAGCAGTGCAGATCTAATTTTGTGCGGACATACACATTTGCCTTGTGGTTATACGTTAAATTCTGGAAAAACTGTAATAAACGTTGGTTCAGTTGGTCGTTCTATGACAAAAGACAAAAATGCTGTATATTTGCGCTTAACAATCGATAGTCAAGGTAAATTTTTTGCCGAGCATAGAATTGTAAAATATGATAACGAAAAAGTTTCAAAACATATTTTAGCTCGTGGTTTTAAACATTGCGAAGATTTAGCGGGTATGTATATTGCGTAAAATATTTTTAACATTATCTATAATTTTTGTATTTATAAGTCTTGTTTTTTTAAGACATTATATGAGCATTTTTTATTTTCAAAATGATTTAAATAAAATTGTGCTAAATATTGAAATGCCAAAACAAGATGATATTTATGCTTGTTTTAATAAAAATTGTGACAAAATGTCTTATAAAAGCGGGGTTTATTTTTATAAATTAAATCAAGAAAATCCTATTTTTTATAACGATAAAGTGGGCAATATTGAACTAGTTTCTTCAAAAAATACGTTAGAAAAATTTAGTGATATTGATTTGTTTGTTGGACATAAATATTACAAAATTAAGCTAAAAAATATTAAAACAGGCGAGATAGATTTTTTAGGCAAAAAAGCTCACAGTTTTAATTTGCCCATCAAATCAAACGAAAAAACAGCAATTCAAAAACTAGGCGTTTATTTTGAAAGTTTGTTTTATAATTGGTATTTTTATTTAATAAGCTATATTTTTATTTTGGTTTATTTTATTAAATATCAACAAAGATTTGAATTTAAAATTAAACATTCGATATTTCTAATTTTATTTTTAGCAACGTTTTTAAGATTTTCTCATATTGATTTTGTTCCTTTATGGAATGATGAATTGTATACTTTGACATACATTTCAGATATGGGCAGTGCGCTGAATTTTTCTCGTACTTTTTTAGACCCTGGAAATCCACCTTTGTTCTTTATCTTGTCTAATATTTGGCTGTATTTCTTTAGTGAAAATATTTTTCAAATTAGATTATTACCAATCATATTAGGTGTAGCTCAAGTTTATTTGCTATATTTGTTTGCAAGAAAAATTTTAAGCGAAAAAATAGCTATAATTGCTTCTTTTTTAAGTGCAATTAATATTTTTATAATTGTTGAATCTAATGAAATAAGAAGTTACATTCTTGCGATGATGCTTGTAATATTGGGATGTTATTCTTTTTATAAGCTTAAAAATGAATTTAATATTAAAAACTTAATTTTTTATGTCTTGATTTCAATTTTACTTATTAATACTCATTATTATTGTATTTTGTATGTTTTAGCTAATTTTGCATTGGGAATGTTTTTATTTAAAGATAAAATCCGTTTTTTAGGGGCAAATGTTTTATCGTTTTTATCTTTTGTTCCCTATTTTTTAATCACCTTCAAGCAAAAATCTCTTATGGATAATTTTAATACTTGGATTGAAAAACCAACTTGGGAAGTTATATATAACCATATTATTTTTTATTTTGGAAATGCCTTTTGGTTAATTTTGATTATATTGTTTTCAATTTTTGTATTTAAAAAAATTCCTCAAAAAGAAGCAAAAGTCTTTTTGTATAACGTTTATGTTATTTCTTTTGTTTTTGTTGGTGCGTTTTTAATTTCAATGTTCATAAAGCCAATTCTTTTTGAAAGATATCTGTGCATATTTTTGCCATTATTTATACTTAATACGGCAATATTTTTAAGTATGGATTTTAAATCAAGATTTCAACCTTTGATAGTAGTAGCAATATTTTTGGTGTCAATCAATGCTCCTAAATATGAAAATTTCAATCTTTTTTCTAATCTTGATATGGTTGCTCAATTTTACGAGAGTAATTATATGGAGCAAAAAATGCCTAATTATTTGGTAATTTCAGATAGGATTGATTATGCTAAATATTTTTCTTCAATCCCAAAAGAAAGAATAATTGTTTCAAATTATGGAATAAGAGAAGATGTCGACTTGTTCAAGGAGTTTAAAGCATTAATTCCAGATAAAAAGGCGATACTTTTTGTGCCAGAAATTTGTGTTAATTCAAAAATGGCACAAGATATCAATACAACAAAAATCAACACGACAATTGTCCCTATTTACAAAGTTGTGCTAAAATAAGCAAAAAGGAAATCGTTATGTCAAATATACAAAATATGCACGAAAAGGCTGCAAAGTTATATGAGGAAAAAGAGCTTCAAGAGGCTTTAAAAATATACGAACAAATAATTACTCTAAATCCAGCTGATGAGGTTGCGCTTTCCTGTATTATGGATATTTATTTAGAGTTGGATGATAAATTTATGTATTATTTGGCTCGTGCAAATGTGAATATTTCTCAAGGCAAAATGGAATATGCAATAAATGATACCAAAAAAGCTCTTGCGCTTGATATGGAGCATGTTGAAGCAAGAAGAAAGCTTGCAAGATTGTATAAAGTTGACAATAAATCCTTAAAAGCAATTGATGAATTTTTAAGAATATTAGAATTACAAGAAGATGACCTAGACGCATATTTTGAACTTGTTGATTTGTATATGAAAGAAGATAACACACAAGCAGCAATTACAATTGCAAGAAAAGCGAGTGATATTTTCCCTGATAACTCAAATGTTAAAAATATGTTGGCGCAACTATACTTCAAGGCTAATGATTATAAGCAAGCTCTTGAAGTTGTTCAAGATGAAATATTGAAAATAAAAATTCTTCTTCAAGATGAGCAAAACGATGTTGCCAAGGAAATGATTGATAAAATTGAATATTCAAAATTAAATGATATACAAAAAAGAAGTTATTTGATTTTAAAAGCTCAATATTTATACAATTCAAAACAATTTGAAGAAGCGCTTGATTTAATTAAACAATACGTTGAAATAAGTGCGCCTGACGCTGTTTCATTCCAAATGAAAGCTTTAATTTATGAAGAAATGGGCGACGAATTTAACTCATATATGAATTGGGGTTTTTGTCGAAAACTTCAAGGAAGATTTGATGAGGCAGTTGTTGAGTTTAACAATGCATATCAAAAAAAATCTGACGACAAGACTGTTTTAATAGAGCTGGCAAGACTTTACATGCAAAATAAAGAACGTTTTGTTGCAATGGAATATTGGCAAAAAGTTTACGAGCTTGATAAAGATGAAGAAGCTAGAGGAATTTTGGCGGAATTTTATTATTCTGAAGGAAACTTTGAAAAGGCTGAAGAATATGGCAAGGTTGTAGAAAGAAAAGAAGAAACATACGTTGGGTTAGTTGATAAAATTATGGCATTTTTTGCCAAAAAGTAGAGAGTTTATGGATAAAAGTGACGATATAAAAAAATATCAAACCTCAAACGAGCAAATGCAAGAAAAGCTTGAAAAAATGCGCTATATTTTAACTGACGAGCAAAAATGCAAAGAAATAGCGCAAAAACTTTGCGCTTATATTTCTAAGAAATGATATTATTAACCGAGAGTTCTGCTCAGATTTTTATGAATTACGTTTAATTCATAAGTTTCTGTTGAATTTTTGTCAAAATAAGCATATTCACCAATCGGAATTCCTGCATATTTGTTTTGGTTTAGATGTTTGTATTTTTTAGCAAACATTGCTGTTGATAAGGCTCTGTTTTTAAAATTAAAGCTTTGTATTTCATAATGTTGTTTTCGAACATTGTTTAATTTGAAATTTTCACAATATGCATCGGTTGTTATGCTTGGAATTAATTTATATTTGTATTTTTCTTCAATTCCTTTTTTTGAATTTGATAACTCTTTTAATAAAGCATCGTAAATTAAATCATACTTTGTAAAAAGACTCGACGAATAAATTAAAACATCGCTACAAGAGATAAGTCCCGTGTAATCAATTGCTTTTAATTTAGTTTTGATATTGTAAAAAATTACATTATTAAATTTGTTTTTGTTTTCAATAGAAATTTCTTTGTCACCTTGGTAATCTATTGAAAGACAAATTGAATACATTTTTATACCGTCGTATCTTGTTAAGTTTCTCTTTTTTGTTTCTTCTTCTCTTATAGCAAGAATTTTTTCGTTGCTTTTAATGCGATTTTCAATAATTTTATCTTTAAGTACATCAAGAAAATAATAAATCGCAATTAGCGGAAATGAAGCAAAGAATAATAATTTGCTTGTGTTTTTATATAAGTCAACAGAAGTGTCGTTTGGATAAAAGAAATTTGCCAAAGGAGAGAACAGCTTTCCTCCTTCTTGAAGAATAAAGTTGTCGTTTGTAGCGCCTATCCAAAAAAGAATATAAAATCCGCTCAGCATAATTGAAAACATTCCAATCATACATACAAAATCTTGTATTTTTCTGAAATTTTCCTTTACTTCAATTTCAAAAGTATTAAAGCTTTCCCTCATAAGTTAAATCCCCCACTTATTTATATAAAGTATTTTTATGAGAAAAAATTGCTTAAAATTTTAAAATTATTTTTTAACTTTTGATTTTTCTAGTATTTCATCTAATATTTGAGAACACTCAAAAACCATATTAGAGCAGTGTCCTTTTCTTTCTTTTGAATGAAAATCATCAAAGTTTTTTGTTAAAACTTTGCAACAAGTTACTTTATGTTTTTCAACAAAACGCTGATAAAACTCTTTTGCCAAGGCTCTTGCGGTATTATCTTTGTTTTTCCCGTGCAATAATCCAATTACCATTTGCGCCCCTGCAACAGCTCCACAAAGACAACCAGAACCCATACCGCCTGAAAAACTTGTTGCGATATTGATGAAATCATCGTTAGCTAAACCTAAATCAACTGCTGCACGTGCAATAGACTCAGAGCAAGAATAGCCTTGTTCTAAAAAATATTTTGGTGCTAAATTGACAAATTTTTTCATGTTTTAAATCCTTAATTGTAATAAAGTTCGTATATTTTGCTTGCATAAATTAATAGTGAAATTATTGCACTAGCGCAGGCACTTACTAAAACCGCTCCAGCACCTA
>JAZUSV010000004.1:0-2850 GCA_045606885.1 Candidatus Gastranaerophilales bacterium
ACCCGCTTGTGCACCTTGGAAAACATAACTATACACATACATTAAGGTGCTTGGCAGATAGATGCAAAGTTCAGTTTCTGCATATGCACCAGCATACGCAAATGCATAATCGCCCAAATATGTCACACCTTCTTCCAAGAAGATAAACTCTAGCCTTGTACAACCTTCAAATGCAAAGTGTTCAATGTGCGTATCTCCTGAAGCCCCAGGAATAACGATTGAAGTTAAACTGGTGCAATAAGCAAAAGCAAAATCATAAATCGTGTGAATACTATCTGGCAATATAACATTGTTTAGACTGTAACAATCTGAAAAAGCACTTGAATAAATATCATACAACGTTGTTGGAAATTTAACGTGTGTCAAATACTCACACCAATAAAATGCCGAATCTGCAATAAACTCAACACCTTCAGGAATCTCCATTGTTTCTATTTCTGACAACGCAAATGCATAAGTCCCTATACCCAAAATGCCTGTATCTTTAGGTATTATTGTATTTACGCAACCGAAAATTAAAATCTGTGAGTTTTTATCAATAATCGCATTGCAATTTTGTCTGCTGTCATAAACTGGGTTTGCTGGGTCAACAGTTATTGTTTCGAGATTTTTAACTCGATATAAACCAGACATTATAATTGAAGTCACAGAAGCTGGAATGTTAAGTTCTTTCAAACCAGTATTTGAAAAAGCACTCAAGTCAATTGTTGTCACGCTGTTTGGAATTTCAATTTCTTCAAGTGATGAACAATATTCAAACAAGTCTTCGTCAATCGATTGCAATGACTTTGGAAGTTTTATAGATGAAAGTTCTTCACAGCCAGAAAATGCATATTGACCGATATAAACCACACCATCTGGTATTTCAATTGTTTCCAGTGCTATACAATCCGCAAATGCTGTATCTAAAATTGATTTTAATTTGCTATTTTCATCAAAAATCACTTCGGATAGTTTTTCAGAATCAAGAAATGCATTTAAACCTATTACAAGAAGATTTTCAGGAAGAATAACTGTTTCAAGATTTGAACGCCTGAATGCTACATCGGCTATAAATAATACTGGTAAGTCTTTATAACCATTATTATACCTATTTGGAATTTTAATTTTTTCTTGATTTAGAGAGCCTGTAACACCCCAACCAGTCACTTCAGTTGTAATTCCAGGTATTTCATCACTAGAAACTGTTAATTCATAAAACTGTAAATACTGAATATCCCCGTCGTAGTCTTCGTTGTATTCAGCGTAGGCATAGAACACTGGGTTGTCTGGGTCATGACAAAGATTATTTGACAAGCCCCAAGGCATAGACACACCCGCATAGGTGTAATATGAATCTCCATCAAAGGTGTAAGATGTATAAGACTTCCACACCTCACCTTCAACATAAAGGTTTGGCGAAATCAAATAGTTGGTTGCATAGTGCATACTTCCACTCATCAAATATTTAGAAAGAGTAACAGATGAACCATAAGCAAATGTTATTTGATCGCAGAAAACATAATTTGACAAATCATTATTCAAACTGCCATCAGTATTTTCTGCAGGATTTGGAATGTAATACTTGAGCGCAATTTGAATACTTTCATAAACCGCATAAGCATGCATGTTAGCTATTTTATCAGTCGGACTATGATCAAGCAAAAACGCATAATCAAACAAAACATCTGTGTTTGGATATTCAAAAAACATTTCACTAATAACTGAATTATTTGTTAGTTCAGTTGAGGTGAGTACATAATCAATTAACACCAACCAGCCGGCAAGTTTGTAACCTGTTGGAGCAACAATTGTTGTGTCTGAGTCAATTGCACCAACACCAAGCGTTTTGAAATATCTGTCATAGGTCACTGTGTGAGTTTTTGAATATTGCAAATTTCCCGCAGTGTTAATTTCATCAAGACTTGGGAACGTGCTAAACGTTGCGTCTTTCGCATAGTGATAAGTGATGTTATAATCATTAGGCGTCCAGTGAGCTGTAAGCGTAACCGTTGCCCCTGCAATATAATTTAAGTTTTTAAATGTTAAAGCCGAGTTTGGTGATGGAATAATCTCATTGTTTGGGTTGGTGTCATCATAATATTTTCCATTTATAGAATTAAATGTAACTTGATTTGGAAAACTTGGATTGTCATAAAAATGTTCAACTTCGTCAGACAATCCTGAAAGCGACCAACCAATGAAAGTATAACCAATTCGTGTTGGATCTGTAACCCATATTAACTCACCGAATAAGATACTAGTTTGGTTAAAACTAGAACCGCCTGATTGTGATGTATTTTCACCGTTTAAATCATATGTAATGTTATAGGAATTACCTCTCCACATTGCCGTAATGGTAATCACATCGCCTTCATTTGCACCAAGGTTTCTAAAATAAACCCTATCTATATTATACATTGGCACACCACCACCAGTGGTGGTTAAGTTCATATAAGATTCACCTTGCATAGAGAATTCTGCACCAGATCCACGATCATAAACCATCCAGGCTGTAAATTCAAATCCAAGTGGCCACATACTTCGGTCAGGAGTGTCAACATAAAATGCCTGTTCATAAACCGCAGACGATGGATGGTTTTCTGTACCAAGCCAACCAACGCCGTTTTGAAGACCTGGCGATGAATATTCAAGGCCGCTGGCATCAACACAACTCAAATCATAGACAATGTTATACGTAGCAGGTTCCCATCTAGCCGAGAACACAACCGTGCCTTCAGTTCCGCTCAAGTTGTCAAATGTTGCTTCAGAGTATGTTGCATCAAGTGAAACCGATTGCGTAAAGTCTGTAACAAGAATATTGCCGCCAGTGGTGTTTTCATAAATGAGTTTTCCTGGAGCTGTGTCCAT
>JAZUSV010000005.1:0-6857 GCA_045606885.1 Candidatus Gastranaerophilales bacterium
ACTTGAAGAAGAATATCTCTTTCCAGATGACGAACAATGTTGTCATCTCGAAATGCTTCTTGAACAACAAAATCATCACCGTAATATTGTCCCATAACTTCGTTAAAGTTTCTAACTGTTTCTTCTTCAAATTCACGATAACTATCAAGGGCAATTGCTTTAAGCTTGTCTTGAATTTCTAAAGCTCTCATTGTCTTAATATCTTCAGCTTTAACTTTGTCTTTTGCTTGAGGGAATACTGAAACAAATTCTTTAGCAAGCAATACAATATCTTCCCAAACATATTCTTGAATTGACATATCTTTATTTACATATTGAGCAATAATTCTCTCAGTCTCTTTTGTAATCATGTGTTGAATATCATTTTTAATATTTTCGCTTGCAAGAACTCTTCTTCTTTGGTGATAAAATTTTTCACGCTGTATATTCATAACATCATCATACTCAAGAACAGATTTTCTCATATCAAAGTGATATGTTTCAACTTTCTTTTGAGCAGATTCAATTTGACGAGTAATTAAACTATTTTCAATAGCTGTATCATCATCAACGTTTAACATTGTCATCAGTTGAGATATTTTTTCACCACCAAAAATTCTCATCAAATCATCCTCTAAAGATAGGAAGAAACGAGTTGAACCAGGGTCACCCTGACGAGCAGCACGACCTCTTAATTGATTATCAATACGGCGAGACTCGTGGCGTTCTGTACCAATTACATGTAACCCACCCAATTCAACAACTTTTTCGTGCTCTTTTTCTGTTATACTTCTTGCATTTGCTAATGCTTCTTCTTTAAGATTTTGATAATTTGGATGATTTGGCGTAATTCCTTTTTTATCTAGTTCTTCTTTAGCCAAATACTCAGCATTACCACCCAAAAGAATATCCGTACCACGACCAGCCATATTTGTTGCAATAGTAACAGCACCTAAACGACCTGCTTGAGCAATAATGTATGCTTCTTTTTCGTGGTGTTTTGCGTTTAAAACATTATGTTTTATACCCATTTTTTTAAGCAAAGAAGATAACAATTCTGATTTTTCAATCGAAATTGTACCAACAAGAGTCGGTCTTCCAAGTTTTGCCATTTGTGCAATTTCACGGGCAACAAACTCATATTTTTTCATTCTTGTTTTATAAATTACATCTGGATAATTTATTCTTTGGTCTTTTTTGTTAGTTGGAATTTGCGTTACTTGAAGGTTATATATTTTGCCAAATTCAGCCTCTTCTGTCATCGCAGTACCTGTCATGCCAGATAATTTAGGATATAGTCTGAATAAATTTTGGAATGTAATTGAAGCTAATGTTTGAGTTTCGTCTTGAATTTTAACTCCTTCTTTTGCTTCAATTGCTTGATGAAGTCCATCGGACCAACGACGACCTTCCATAATACGACCTGTAAACTCATCAACAATCATTACTTGATTATCTTTTACAACATAATCAGTATCTTTTATAAATAATTCTTTTGCTTTAAGAGCTTGCAGCAAATGGTGAGCATATTGCGTTTTCATATCAAACAGCTCGTCAACTTTTAATAATTCTTCGGCTTTTACTACACCTTGCTCTGTAAAGATAATATTTTTGTTTTTCTCGTCAACTTCATAATGTGTTACTTTTTCTAATAATGGAGCAATTTGCGCCATTAGATGATAAGTTTGTGCCGATTTTTCAAGACGACCAGAAATAATCAAAGGAGTTCTTGCTTCGTCGATTAAAATTGAATCAACTTCGTCAATAATTGCATAATTATATGGTCTTTGAACTAAAGCATCTAAATCAGAAGCCATGTTATCTCTTAAATAATCAAAACCAAATTCGTTATTTGTACCATAAGTAATATCGCAACGGTAGGCTTGTTTTTTGCTTTCGTAACTGTTATATTCGCCACTTGATAAAATTACACCAACGGACAAACCAAGAAATTCGTATATTTTGCCCATCCAATCTCTGTCACGTTTTGCAAGATAATCGTTAACAGTTACAACATGAACACCTTTGCCGGTTAGTGCGTTCAAATATGCAGGCAAGGTAGCAACAAGGGTTTTACCTTCACCTGTTCTCATTTCTGCTATGTGGCCTTGATGAAGAAAAATACCACCAATTAATTGAACATCAAAGTGACGAAGGTTTAAGACGCGTCGACCCGCTTCTCTAACTGTTGCAAAAGCTTCAGGCAAAATATCATCTAATGCTTGACGTTCTAAAATTCTGTCTTGTTTTATATCAGTTGAGGTTGGTCTTTTAGAAAGAATATCTTTAAATTCTTGCGTTTTTGCTTTCAATTGTTCATCGCTTAAAGCAACAAATTCAGGCTCAAGTGCGTTAATTCTATCCACAATTGGCATAATTTTGTTGATTTTTCTATCATTAGGGTCTTTAAAAATTTTTAAAAGTAGGTCTACTAAAGCCATATATTAAATTTTCTCCTCAACCAAAGTTCTTAGCTTTAATTATTCTAACATGGAAATAAAATAATTGTATTGGCATGGGTGAAATATATTGTTTTATACAATGATATTTTATAATGTGCACTTAGCGAAACATGTTCCGCAGGACTTGTTTGAGCGATAGCGAGTTGTCCGAAGGAACAATGTTGAGCCTTAGTGCACTGTTAGAAATAAATAACCAATCAAGCCGAGGTTTCTTTCTTTTGGGCGTCCTTTTCTTTCTTTTCGTTTTGGCGCTTGAAAGAAAAAGAAAGAAAAGACGCAAAATAAAAAAAGAGAGAGAAATTTAACAATAAAATTTGTATAAAATAACACATTTTATGCACACAGAATATTTATAGTATAATTATCCCTAAGAGGATACTACGAGGATTAAAAATGGCAGAAGAAAAACAACTAAAAGATACTTTAAATCTTCCTTCAACAACACTTGCAATGCGTGCAAATGCTGCAGTTCGTGAGGTTGAAATTCAAAAATATTGGGAAGAAAATAAAATTTATGAAAAAATGTTAGCTAAAAACAAAGGAAACAAACCCTTTATTTTGCACGACGGTCCTCCATATTTAAGCTCAGATAAAATACATATTGGGCATGCTTTAAATAAAATTTTAAAAGATATCGTTTTAAAATATAAAACACAATTAGGCAACTACACACCTTATGTTCCAGGATATGACGCACATGGTCTACCTATTGAAAATGCTGTTGTTAAAAACATAAAAGGCGGAAGAAGCGCTCTAACACCATTGGAATTAAGACAAAAATGCAGAGAATTTGCAGCAAAAAATCTTAAAGGACAAGAAGAAAACTTTAAACGTCTTGGTGTTTTAGGCGATTGGGAACACCCTTACGTTACAATTGCTGGTGATTTTGAAGCTCATCAAGTTGAATTATTTTGGCAAATGTACAAAAAAGGTTATGTTCAAAAAGGCTTAAAACCTGTTTATTGGTGTGCGGATTGCGAAACAGCTCTAGCAGAAGCAGAGGTTGAATATGCCGATATTTCTTCTGATTCAATTTATGTAAAATTTGAAGTTGAAAAAGCAGATGAAATCTATAAAAAAGCAGGAATTGTTTCAACAAACAAATTAAATTCAATCATTTGGACAACAACTCCTTGGACAATCCCTTCAAACGTTGGTATCTGCTTAAACGCAAAATTTGACTACACAATTTTTGAATATGAAAACGAAAATTATTTTGTTGCAACTGATTTATTGGAAAACTTCACAAAAGATGTCGAATGGACTGATATTAAAGTTTTAGGCAACTTATCAGGTGTAGAGTTTGAAAATTATCAAGCGAAACATCCGTTATACGATAAAAAATCCTTAATTATTTTAGGTGAGCACGTAACACTTGACGCCGGTGTTGGTGCAGTTCATACTGCCCCAGGACATGGTCTTGAAGATTGGGAAGTTGGTCAAAAATATGGATTAGACACATTCTCTCCATTTGATTCTAAAGGCTGTTGGACATCAGAAGTTCCAGATTTAGAAGGTGTTCCATATTACAAAGGTAACGCTATGGTTATCGAAAAATTAAAAGAATGTGGCGCTTTAATTAAATCTCAATCAATAATGCATAGCTATCCACACTGTTGGAGATGTAAACACCCTGTAATGTATCGTTCTACTCCTCAATGGTTTGTAAAAGTTTCTATGTTTAAAGAAAAAACATTAGAAAACATAAAAAATGTAGCTTGGTATCCTGCAAGTGGCGAAAAACGCATTTCAAACATGGTTGAAAACCGTTCTGAATGGTGTATTTCTCGTCAACGAGCTTGGGGTGTTCCTATTCCAATTCTATACTGCAAAGACTGCGGAAAACCAATTATCAACGAAGAAACAATTAAATTAATTGCAGATAAATTTAGAGCAGAATCATCTGACGCTTGGGTAAAATACGAAGCTAAAGACTTTATTCCTGCTAATTACAAATGCGAATGCGGTTGTTCAAACTTTGAAAAAGAACAAGACATCATGGACGTTTGGTTTGATTCTGGTTCAAGCTGGTCTGCTGTTGTAGCTCAAAGAGAAAATGAATTTAAGTCAAATAATGAAGATGTAATTCCTGTTGATATGTATTTAGAAGGCTCTGACCAACACAGAGGATGGTTCCAATCTTCATTATTAATTGCAACTGCAACTAAAGAAGTTGCTCCTTATAAATCTGTTTTAACACATGGTTTTGTGCTTGATGGCGAAGGAAGAAAAATGTCTAAATCTTTAGGCAACATTGTAACTCCTCAAGAAATCATCAAGGTATATGGAACAGATGTTTTAAGATTATGGGCAGCAAGTGTTGATTATAGAAACGACGTTAAAATTGGCGACAATTTAATCAAACAGCTTGTTGAGGTATTTAAGAAAACAAGAAACACTATTCGTTTCCTATTGGGTAATTTATTTGATTTTGACCCAAAAACAGACTATGTAAAATATGAAGAATTAGAAGATATTGATAAATTTGCGCTTTCAAGATTAGCTCAACTAATTAAAAATGTTGACGCTGCTTTTGAAACTTACGAGTTTTACAAATATTTCCAACATCTTCAAAACTTTGCAAGTACTGATTTATCTTCATTCTACCTTGACATTGTTAAAGATAGACTTTATACAAAAGGTAAAAAATCTTTATCAAGACGTGCTTGTCAAACTGTTATGTATGAGATTTTACACACTTTAATTTCAATTTTAGTTCCTGTAATGCCTCATCAAGCAGAAGACATTTGGCAAAACATGCCAGAATGCCAAAAACCTGTTGAATCTGCTCTTTTGACAGATTGGGCAAAATTAAAAGAAGAATGGATTAACGAAGAGCTTGATGAAGAATTTAGCCAACTTTTAAAAACAAGAGAAGTTGTTGCTCGAGCAATTGAACCTTTAAGAAATGCTGAACCTAAAGTAATTGGTTCATCACTTGAAGCTGATATTGTAATCACATCAACTGACAAAACCAAAACCGCACTATTAGAAAAATATTCTAATCTATTAGGCGATTTATACATTGTTTCTCATGCTTATATTAAAGAAAATAATCAAGAAATCTTAAACGAATACACCCAAGATGATTATTGCGTTAAAGTTTCTAAAGCTAATGGCGAAAAATGTGCTCGTTGTTGGAAATACAGAACTTTGAACAATAATGGTATATGTAGCGAATGTGATAGCGCAATTAAGGAGTAAATTATGGATTTAAAAGGATCAAAAACAGAAAAAAACTTAATGGAAGCTTTTGCTGGCGAATCTCAAGCAAGAAACAAATACACATATTATGCTGCAAAAGCCAAAAAAGATGGTTATGTTCAAATTTCCAAATATTTTGAAGAAACAGCAAATAATGAAAAAGAACACGCTAAAATTTGGTTCAAATTGCTTCATGGTGGAGCTATTGCTGATACATTAACAAATTTAAAAGATGCAGCTAGTGGCGAAAATTATGAGCACACTTCAATGTATCCAGAGTTTGCTCGTGTAGCTCGTGAAGAAGGTTTTGACGACATTGCAAGACTTTTTGATGGTGTTGCTAAAATTGAAAAACATCACGAAGAACGCTATAAAAAATTGGCAAAAAATATTGAAGAAAATATTGTTTTTGAAAAAGAAACAGCTCAAGAGTGGGAATGTGGCAATTGCGGATTTCACATCGAATCCAAATGTGCTCCTGAAGTTTGTCCAATATGTGCTCACCCAAAAAGCTATTTTGAAATAGATAACAAAAATTATTAATCAACAAAAGCCCTTGAAATCAAGGGCTTTTAAATTAAAACAAAATCGTTTTGCAAATATAAATACTGTTTTATAATCATAAAATAAATTTATTATTACTTATTTACAAAAATATCCCCCTACAAACGCACCAAATGAACTGTTATCATTTGCATTATAAATACAATATAAGTTATATTTAGAATATGAACATAAACAAAATAAAATCATTCCTCACATTTTTAATTACATTGTTTATATGTTTGTCTGGCTACTATTATAAATATTCAAGTGATATTAACGCAAAAAAATATTATCGCCAAGGGCAAAGTCTATACAAACAAGGTAAATTTTCAGACGCTTATTACAACTATAAACAAATTAATAAAATTTCAAATCTATACGAACCTTCTCTTTTAAAACAATATCAATGTGCAAACAATTTGTCAGACAAAAAAACAGCTCTGATTAAACTAAGAGAAATAATAAAAACAACAAAAAATGACACCATAAAACCTTGGGCGCTATATCAAGAAGCAATTTTAAGCCAAGAACTCAAAATAAACACCCAAGAAACTCTTAACAAAAAGTTCAAGTATATTTACCAAACATATCCACACAACGATTTTGGAGTAGCTAGCGCATACAAGTCAGCTCAACTATCTAAAAACGATGTGCATTCTTCAAAAG
>JAZUSV010000006.1:0-1863 GCA_045606885.1 Candidatus Gastranaerophilales bacterium
CTGGCAAAGTATGGTCTTTGACAGACTATGGTGCATTCATTGATTTGGGCAACAATATCGAAGGTCTGGTTCACATGTCTGAACTGTCCTGGACAAACAAAAATATCCACCCAAGCAAAGTTTTGCAGAACGGCCAGGATATCAACGTTGTTGTTCTGGGTATCGACCAGGATAAACGCCGCATTTCATTGGGTTACAAACAACTGCAACCAAATCCATGGAAACAGTTTGCTGAAACACACAATGTTGGCGACGTAATCACAGGCCCAATCAAAAACACAACTGAATTCGGTCTGTTCGTTGCATTGACACCTGAATTAGACGGTATGGTTCACATTTCTGACCTGTCTTGGAACAAATTGGATGAAGAAGAATTAAAGAAATTCGTTCGTGGCCAAGAAGTGACAGCAAAAATTTTGGATATTAACCCAGAAAAAGAACGTGTCACTTTGGGTATCAAGCAGTTGACAGAAAGCGCAGAAAACAATGCTGCTTCGATTAAGAAGGGCGCAGTTGTATGCGGTACTGTTTCTGAAATCACACCTGATGAATTGATTTTGGCATTGCCAAACGATATTCGTGGTGTAATTCGCAGAACTGATTTGTCACGCGAAAAATCTGAACAAGATACAAATAAATTTAATATTGGCGATTCAGTAGAAGCGTCTGTTGTATCTGTTGAAGATAATACTGTTAAATTGTCAATTCGTGCTTTGCAGGTGACACTGGAAAAGCAAGCGGTTAAGGAATTCTCGAATGAAGCAGACAGCGGTTCTGTTTTGGGCGATATCTTGGGCGCGGCAATTGAAAACAGTAAAAAATAATTACTTTATTGTAGTTGTTTTCGCCTGTCATTCATTGACAGGCGATTTTTTTTTGCTATGTTTGATATGGTGAATTTTAATAAGAGTATGGATTAATGAAAAAAATATCTGAAACTGTACGACCGTTTGAAAAGTATCGAACTTGGTTTGTGGAATATAAAAATAAGATTTATGATTTGAAAAATCTGCCCAATAATTTTGTTTTCGAAGCAAATTTGGATTTGTCGGGTCTGGATTTACAGAAATTGCCGGATTTGTCAGGGGTTGTTGTATTGGGTGATTTTGATTGCAGTGATAACAAATTGTTGTCTTTACAGGGGGCACCACATTTGTTTGTTGGGGGCAGTTTCAATTGTTCTGCGAATTTATTGGATTCTTTGTCTGGTGCGCCGAAGTATGTGTGTGGAGATTTTGATTGTAGCGAAAATATGTTGCAAAATTTAAGAGGGGCGCCACAGAAAATACAAGGCAGTTTTCTGTGCTGTTTTAATGAGTTGCAATCGTTAAAAGGTGCGCCGAAAATTGTGGGACAAACATTTCATTGTGGAATAAATAATTTATGGACATTGAATTATGCGCCAAAGTTTGTTGGTGGGGATTTTGTTTGTTTTACAAATAACTTAATATCTTTGCAGGGTGCACCAGAAAGGGTTGGGGGATCGTTTGATTGCAGTGAAAATAATTTGGAAAATTTGAAATTTGCACCAAGGTGTGTTGGTGGGTATTTTGATTGCTCGTTCAATGATTTGATGAATTTACAAAATGCACCAAAAAGGTTGGGTGGTGCCTTGATTTGTGACGGAAATAAATTTTCAAAAAATGCTGTTGCACCAAGGTATGTTTCCGAATATAAATATGTTCAGGGAATTGATAACAAAATATTGGATGCTATGTTGCAAAACCAAACAAAAAAAACAATAAAAGATATGATGGCGTTCCTTGAAAATGTTCAAAGAAAATTTAAGCAAAGGTAAGACTTGTTTTGACAAGACAATAGCAGAAGTTTTATTCTAAACATAGAAAAAGGTAAATAATGGCA
>JAZUSV010000007.1:0-5512 GCA_045606885.1 Candidatus Gastranaerophilales bacterium
GGTGAAGTTGGCAAATTAAACGGTGCAAAATTTAGCTTGTTTTTATCTTCTCAATTTTCAAAATTGCAAGCTTGTGGAATAAATGCTAATCGTATTGCAAATTTAGATGATGTAGTTGGTGCGCTAACGGGTCAAAACGCAAAAGAACACGAGATATTAAAGCAGTACAATGATATCGATTTTGAAAAAGCGAAAACTATTTTGTCTGAAAAACAAGAGTTTTTGGATGAAATTTTGCAATTAAATGTTCTTGGTGGCTCAAGACACATTTTTAACTATTTATTAGAAAACCAATTGGCTGAATTGAAAGAATATGGCTTAAATAAACATTCTATTATGGGTGTAATTGATCCAATTCAAGCGATTTTTGTAGAAAATAGTTTAGATAGAAAAATGTTAGTTCAAAATGGTGTTAGTGATTTTGAAAAAATAAAACAAATTTTTATATCTAAAAAAGATGAAATTGAAAAAATATACACAAATGTCATTGAAAAAATTGTACTCGCTTCAGCAAAAGAAGTTATTGAAGAGCGCAGTATTAAAAATGGAGTTGAATTAACCGATTCTCAAAAACTAGAGCAAGCTCGAAATATGGTAATGTGCGAGGATTTGGGTGCTCTTACCATACCTGTTAAAGCTGTTATGAAAAAATATGGCTTAAACGGAATGCGAAATGCTGCTCGTTCAAATCCAAATGACCCAACTCATATTCATCGAGAAATTAATCCCAATGAAAGAGGAAATTTTTGGACAATAAGCACGCATGATACTCCTCCTTACAAAGATATTTTTTCTTCTTTTGATGAGGAATTACAACAAGCTCATATTAACTATGTTGCTTCTGAAATGAATTTAAATTCTTGTGAATTATCTGATAAAAGAAATTTATGGAAATTTGTTCAAGCAAAAGTTGCAAGATTATTTGTAGCTGACAAAAATTTAAAAACACCAAACAATGTAATGTTGAATTGGTTGGATTTTTTCGATGCAAAAAAGGCATATAACACCCCTGGGTCATACGATAAAACAAAAAATTGGGTTTTAAGAGTTTGCCCTAGTAGTGATAGTTTTGAGCGAAGATATTTTGAAGATATTTTGCCAAACAAAAAAGGAATTAATTTGTTTGATGCCTATGTTTTGGCTTTAAAAGCTTGCTTTGGTAATAATGAAAATGCTATGCTAATTGATGAACTTAATCGTTTATCAGCTATAGCACAAGAGTAGTTTATGTTTGAAAATATAAAAAATGAGATTGATTTTTTTATTAGAAACAATACAAGGTTTTCTAGAAAAAATTTTGTTGAGACAAACGAAGAGCAAATTAAAATAAATCTTGCTCAAAATAATTATATAAAAGAAGTTTTGGAAACTTTTTTATTAAAGTCCAATAAATCAAATCTTCAAGTATTGGATGTTGGGTGCAAGAATTGGGATTTTGTAAAAGGGGAATATGAATTTTTTTCAAACTTCTCATCCGATTTTACGCTTGATGGGATAGAACTTGACGCTCATCGTTTGTATAGTAATTTTTATTCTCGATACGAAGTAGCTAAATACCATATAAAAGATTTGAAAAATGCGAATTATATAATTGGAAATTTTTTAGATTTATCTAAAAAATATGACTATATTCTTTGGTTTTTGCCTTTTGTGAGTTATGAACCTCATAAATATTGGGGGTTACCGAAAAAATATTTTTGTCCTGAAAAAATGTTGTCTCATGCGTTTTCTATTTTGAATGATGGTGGGCAGATGTTAATTATTAATCAAGGTGAAAAAGAAAAAGAAATTCAAAAGAAAATGCTTGAAAAAATGGACGGTGATTTTGAGTTTTTGGGTGAAATTAAAAATTCTTATTATGAGTATAACAACAAGCGTTATGGTTTTTTAGTTAAAAAATAGCAAAAAATAAATTTTATTGTTTTGTATAAAAGCAATGAGAGTATCAAGACTGAATAGTGTAAATTTTTATCGTACTTTTTTGAATGTCAAAAAAGAAAAAAGTCATGTTTTAAAAGAGGATAACTTTGAAAGAATTTCTTTTAAAGGTAATTTGCCTTATGAAATTTCAAGTAAACTTCCAAAAAAATACTCAATTGATGATTTGGTTTTGTTAGCACAAGATGAAAAAAATCTAAGAGGTATTGGTGCAAATTCTAAGGTATACAATATTCCATATCTTGATGATTATGTTTTAAAAGTTTTAAATAAAAATGACCCAAATCAAATTAAGATAAATGAATTTCCCGCTACAATTAATTTGGGTCAACCCGTTTGGCAAAGTGAAAAAAATCCTAGACATTTGATTTTAAGAAAAGTGGAAGGTGTTGAACACTCTATTCCTTCTTGGAGTAATACAATTTGGGATACGGCAAGCAAAAAGCCTCTGCTTGTTTCAGATGAACAAGTTCAAGTTTATTTTAATTCTGTTGAAAAGCTTGCTAACATGTCACAAGAAGCATTTGACGAAATTGCTTATAAAGTAAAACTGTTAGACGAAAAAGATTATAAAATTGATTCGATAAATCCAAATAATTTAATTGTAGATGAAAATGAAATACATATAATTGATTATTTTAAAGTAAAGCCCAAAGAAAAAAACGTGTATCAAAATTGTAGCTACGACCTTGTTGCCATAATGCTTGATTTTACATTATTGCCAGAATATTTTGAAAAAATGGATAGCGAACAGAAGAATAAATTTTTAAGGAATGCAAAAGTAATTTTTGAAAAAGTTCAACAAGGTGCAAAAAATTCTGGTCTTTCAGATGACGTTGAAATTTATAAGACTTATATCAGCGAAACAAGTAAGTGGTTTGTAACTACAAGTGCATTTGAAAAAGATGGAAGAGAGCACATTCGTCTTTATGACCATAGAATGAGAGATTTTTTGATTTGGCTAGAAGAAATTAGCTCTTTGTAAGATTAGTATAGCAATTTTTAAGATAAAAAATACTTTGTAAAAATAAGAGAAGTTATAGGAATATTTTTTGTTTAAAATTATTTCACAGTTGCCATATATTAAAAAGGCGGTTGCAAAAGGTGGCTCGGTAGCTAAAGCATTTTGTGACCAAATTAGTTGTGCTAAATTTAAAAATTTACATTTTGCAACTAGCTCTATTGGAGATACAGTTGAGCTAAGTGCTCGTGATTGGCGCTCTTTAATTCCTGGACTTTCAAAAAAAATTACTCCTTCTAATATGTTGGGAGGCGGTGGCGAAGCAACTGTTTATGCAATTAACGACAAATATGTTTTAAGGATGTTTGGTGGTGGCAAGAAAATAACTTCTAAATTTTTTCCCGTTGAAGATATTTTTGAAGGAAGAAATTTTGGACAAGCAGTTGCAAAAACAAGTGATAACTGTTCGATTAATAGGCGCGTAAATGGCGAAATAATGCACAAATGCAATGGTCATGATACGAAAACTTATATGCGAAATTTAAGAGAATATGCTCAACTTTCAGATGAAACATTGGAAGAATTTGTTTCTGATGTTGCTTTTATTAATTCAAAAGGTTGGAGAATTGACCAAAGCAATCCTGAAAACTTTTTGTTAGACAGAAAAACGGGAAAAATTGGCATAATTGATTTGTCTAGGAAAAATTCAAGTTCTTTGGATTTGTATGAACCCTATGGACATGATTGGATTTTAGACCCTTTGGTTAACGGGCATGATATTTTTGGAATTTATAAAAAACTTTCAATCGAAGAAAGAAAAGAAATGTTTGAACTGATTGGCAAATTAGAAAAACGTATTTTGCCTTTGTGTAAAAAATATGATATTCCTGTATCAAAGTGGAATAAAGAAGACTATATGTTTACTTCTTTGCTTAATTTTTTAGATTTGAAAGACGGTATAGATGTTTCTAAGGTTGATGATTTATTTGAGCCAATAATTTATGCTAGATATCCTGAAATGATACCTAAATTCAAAGCGTATGTGTCAAAAGATTAATGTCAATTTTTAGTGTTAATAAAAATTAACAAATAATATCAAATAAGGCAATTTTTTATTTTACCTTTCTTTATTTTTGCAAGATGTATTTATAAGTTTTAAGGAAAGGGTTTACCGTGAAGATTTTTAATATGTTTCAAATGCCAAAATTACAAAGCCTAACAAAAGGGGCAAGAAAAATGCAACAAAATGTTTGCAAGGCGGATGAATTTGTTAGAAGTGTTCCTTTAAAAACTGAAGCTGGTAAATTTAGAGAATTTTTAGAAAATGCAAAATATCAAGACGAACCTATTTTAACTAAAGATGATATGAAAAGACTAATATTTGACGGTTCTTTTGTTTATGGTTCTTGCAATACTCCAATTAAAAATTTTGAAGAAAAAATCATGGCAGTTTTAAGCAATCCTGAAGAATTAAAATATATTTCAGAAGCAAGAGATCGTGCATTTGCTGTTTATAGAGCAATTCAAGATCCGCTTGAATCAACTTTGAAAGCAAATCCAAAATTATATCCAGCTGAATATTTTGCAAGCGTGTTTAATAAAAAATAGTCAGCAAGGTTAATTTGGAATTAAATAAGAAAATTTGCCGACGCCCTAGATTTTCTTGCCGAGCTTGCTGCAAAGACACACACGAAATGATTATTTGTCACAGATAAAATGATTATTTTAAGGAAAAAATATTTAAAAAATTTCATCAATGTCGTCATTAATTTTTAAAATAAAAAAAAGCCCCGAAGGGCTTTTAATTTATTTTTTCTTTATAACAAATTGAATATCGCATCCTTTTTGAGTGTCCCAATTATTTTTTTTGATTTCAATTTTGAGATTTAATTATTGACCGTAAGCATTTACAGTAACTTTTTTAAATCCTAAAATATTTTTTGTTTCATAATCATAGTAGCTTACAGTTCTAATATTACCAGCTTTAGCTGCATCTTTGATACCACAACTACCAACACCAACTATTCCAAAATAGCTTGTGCAAGTAGCACTTCCTTTTTTAGAAGCTGCAACGTTACTTAAACCTTCGCCCGCTTCTGTAGAATTTTTGTAAATAAAACCGTAAACGGGTTCCGCTTTTACAGGTGCGTTAACTGCTAAAAATACAAACAGTGCTGCACAAGAAATAAAAAGTTTTTTCATAAATTTTTTCTCCTTTTTCTCTTATGTACCAACCATTACTAGATTTCAAATATAGCATATTTTTGAAAAAATGTATACAAAAAACAAAAATTAACAAATTTCAAAAACCTCAAATAGGACTTTTGCGCAAAAATACTCGTTTTATCTGTGACAAACCTAAAAATCGCAAAACATAGGCTACAAAAGCAAAAAGAACATTTTGTTTTTAATAATCGTTTTACCCGTACAACCATTAAAAGACCGTTTTTGTCCATTTTTGTCACAGGTAAAACGATTACTTCCGACCCCTGAAACCTGCTTAACAAGTGAGTTTTGCTAAAAAAATAACTTTACCCGTACAAATCAAATTACTCGTTAAACTACACTTTTGCGTAGAAAATCTAACTGAGCGCCAAGGATTTTAATCCTGTC
>JAZUSV010000008.1:0-3314 GCA_045606885.1 Candidatus Gastranaerophilales bacterium
ATTGACCCATTTTGGCAAAAAGCATATTTGGAATATATTATTTCGGATGTTGAAAAAGATATCTTCTTAATAGCAAGAATTAACGACGAGCACTTTGATTCTGATTTGATTAATAAAATATATAATCAAAAGAAAAACATAAAATTTGTTCCAAATGTTTCATACAATTACAAGCGTTTACCTTCAGTTATGCAACATTGCAAGAACTATATTTTAATGCCAAGCTTGTTCCAAAGAGCAGACTTTTTGGATGCTAATTTCGCATTGTCTAATCTAATTTCGCAAGGTTGCGTAGTGTTTGGCGAAAACACTGATAATTTCTTATATCTTGCTTGCGATTACGAATTAGATGTTCAAGAAAAACGCAAAAATTATAGAAAAATTGCACTTACTTTAGCACAACAAGACCAAGACCCAGAACAAAAACTTGGTCAAAAAGGTGACTATTTTGAAAACAAAGCAAAAGAAGAGCTTTCTGATTCAACCAAATTGATAAACGAACTTTCAAAATTTGACGCAATACAAAAAGGCGAAATGCCTGACGATGATTACATCGAAACAAATGCACCTGATGAAGAATTTGAAGAAATTGAAGAAGCAAAAGAAAGCTTTGAAGAATTAGAAGAACCTAGCATTTCAACAGAACAAAAAGTCGAAGAAGCTGATTTAGTATTTAGCAAAACTGCTGTTGAAGAAGTTAAAGTCGAAAAAGAAACAAAAGACGAATTTCAAGAATTAGAACCAACTGCAGTCGAAGAAGTTAAAGTCGAAGAGGAAGAATCTATTCAAGAAGAACCATCTTCTTCAGGTGGTCTTGTTTTCCAAAAAGATGAAGACGAAGAAGAAGCTGAAACAACTGAAAACGAAGAAGAAATATCTGAAACTGAACTTGATATAACAGACGAAGAACTTGATTTCTTCCAAATGGCTCAAGATTCTCAAGAAATCTATGAGCAAGAAGAAACCCAAGAAACAGCCGAGGAAGAAAATCAAGAAACTCAAGAAGTTCAAGAAGAAGAAACTGAAATTGATGAAGCAGACGAAGTAGATTTGGAAGAAATTGCTGATAATTCAATAGATGAAAGCTTTAAAGAAATAATTAACGCAAAAAAACAACAAACTACGCAAACAATTGCACTAGACGATAATGTTCAATTAAACGAAGAAGAGTTGAATGTTCCTGCAAAAGATGAGAATTTACCAATTTTTCAAGAAGAACAAGAAGAGCTAGAGCAAGATGATATTGTTTATGAAGTTGGAAATTCCGTTATCCATAAGCAATATGGCAAAGGTGTGGTTGTTAAAACAATTCAACATGACGATAGGCAATTGTTGCAAATCGAGTTTGAACAAGCCGGCAAAAAGCTATTAGACCCCAAAATAGCTGGCATTGAATTAGAATAATAATTGAATGGGCGACGAAAATAAACAGTACGAAGCGAGCCAACAGAAATTAAGAAAGGCACGTGAACAGGGACAAGTTGTTAAATCAAAAGATTTATCAACTGCTATTGCAATTATTTTCATGTTTAGCCTTATATATCTTCTAGGTCCAATAATTTGGGGGCAATTAAGTGCTCTGTTTGTAATGGTTTACGAGCAAATTCCAAATAAACATTTGGAAGAAATTGGTTATGCATATTTGTTTATGAAAACAATAATTCCTGCCGCTTTAATTATGTTGCCTATTTTAATTGCAGCCTCTTTTATTGGCGTTTTAGGAGATTTAATTCAAATTGGTCCATTATTCACCACAAAACCAATGGAATTTAATGCAGAAAAATTTAATCCTACAAAATATTTTAAAAATTTAGTTAGCCCAAAAACTTTGTTTGATTTATTTAAAAATATTGCAAAAGTTATTGTTTTAGGAATTATTGGCTATATTGTATACACTTCTCACTTTGAAGACATTTTGATGTTGGCTGCAATTGATAACGATTTTGCAATTTTAATCCAATTTGGTTCGCTGATTTTAGACTTCGTAATTAAAGCAGGGATTGCCTTTTTAATCATTGCAGCAGCTGATTACGGGGTTACAAAATGGAAATTTTTGCAAGACCAAAAAATGTCTTTTAAAGAAGTAAAAGATGAATATAAAAACTCAGAAGGTGACCCAAACGTTAAAGCAGCGCTTCGTCAACGTCGTATGCAATTATTACAACAAAAAATGATGGATAGCGTTACTACTTGCGATTTTGTCGTAACAAACCCAACACATGTAGCGTGTGCTATTAAATATGATGCACAAAAAATGGAATCACCAATGCTTGTTGCAAAAGGTACAGAGTTATTTGCACAAAAAATAAAAGACATTGCTCGAGAACACAATATTCCTATCATTGAAAATCCGCCTGTTGCACGTGCGCTATTCAGACTTGTTGAAGTGAACAGACAAATTCCGCCAGATTTATACAAAGCAATCGCTGAAATTCTTATCTTTGTATACAAACTTAAAAAGACAACTACCCAAGAGCAAACTAAAATTCAAAAAGCAGCGCTTGAAAAAGGCGATACACAGGCCCAAGCGGAAATTCAAAAAAAACGTGAAAAATCACTTGAAAAATTCAAAGAACTTGAAGAATAACTTTAATATTTATATTAAAATATTCACAAACGGAGGAAATTATGAAAAAGATATTATTAATTTTAACCCTATTAATGTTTAATTTTGCATTTGCAACCGATTGGAACTCTGAAGCTGCCCTAAAACGTGTTAATACAATAGGTTCCAAACTTTTGAAAGCAAACAATGTTAATTACCCAATAGAATTTAAAGTCTCAAATGAAGAAGATGTCAACGCTTATGCAAATTTAGACAAAGAAATATACGTTTACAAAGGATTATTAGAATTTGTTGACAACGACGAAGAGCTTGCTGGCGTAATTGGACACGAAATGGGTCATATCATCAACGGTCATTGCGCAAAACAAGGTGTTTTAGGCACAGCGTTTGCTGTTATTGCAAATATGCTAAGCAAAAACGAAACAGTAACCGCAATAGGTACAACACTTGCTCAAAGTAAATTATCAAGAACAGATGAATTTGAAGCAGATATAACAGGCGTAGATTTAATGACAAAAGCAGGCTATAATCCACTAGCCATGATTTCACTGCTAAACAAAATTTCAGGAGATGCTTACATTGACATTTTACAAACTCACCCATCAGGAGAAAAAAGAATTTTAAACGTTTACAATTATCTTGAATATAACTATTCTTCAAAATTGAAAAATGGATACAACACAGACTCTTATAAAAAAGCCCTTGTAATGATTAACCCTGCAATTGAAAAAAGAAAAAAATCTGAAAA
>JAZUSV010000009.1:0-4531 GCA_045606885.1 Candidatus Gastranaerophilales bacterium
TAGAATACATCCCCTGGATAAGCTTCACGACCTGGTGGTCTCTTTAATAATAAAGATACTGTTCTATATGCTACCGCATGTTTAGATAAATCATCATAAACAATTAAAACATCTTTACCTTCAAATACCCATTCTTCAGCCATAGCAACACCTGCATAAGGTGCAATATATTGTACTGGTGCAAGTTCACTTGCTCCAGCAGCAACAATAGTTGTATATTCCATTGCTCCACCTTTACGTAGTTTTTCTACGATTTGTGCAACAGTTGAATTCTTTTGTCCAATAGCAACATAGATACAATAAATATCTTGTCCTTTTTGATTTAAAATTGTATCAATAGCAATAGCAGTTTTACCTGTTTGTCTATCACCAATGATTAATTCACGTTGACCTCTACCAATTGGAGTTAGTGCGTCAATTGCAGTTAAGCCTGTTTGAAGTGGCTCATGAACAGATTTTCTTTCAATGATACCAGGAGCAATTCTTTCAATTGGGCGAGTTTTATGTGTTTCAATGTCACCTCTGCCATCAATTGGAACACCTGTTGGGTCGATAATTCTTCCAATTAAACCATCTCCTACAGGAATTGAAGCAATTCTGCCTGTAGATTTAACGCTCATTCCTTCTTTAATGCCTGTATAATCACCCAAAATTACAACCCCGACATTATCTTCTTCAAGGTTCAATGTAATTCCAAGTGTTTTATTTTCATCATCAAACTCAACAAGTTCTGATGACATAACGTTTTTCAAACCATAAATACGTGAAATACCATCAGAAATTTCAATTACACTTCCAACATTCTCAACTTCTAATTTTTGAGAATAATTTTCAATTTTTGATTTAATGATTGCGCTCAATTCAGAACTATTAATGATTGATGACATATATTTTGCCTTTCTAAATTATAATTTTAAATATTCTTTTTCAAATCATCAAACTTAGCCTTCAAGCTTAAGTCAATGATTTTATCTTCAAACTTGATTAACAAACCGCCTAAAATTTCTTCGTTTTCTTCATAAGTCAAGATAACGTCTTTTTGAAGTTTTTTAGCAAGTTTTTCTTCTAATTTTGTTTTTTCTTCTTCATCAAGTGTAATTACACTTGATACGCTAATTCTTTGCTTATTTTTAATTGAATCCATTTCTTTGTTGTATAGTTCATGGATTGTTTTAAAAATATTAAATCTTCCTTCGTCTAATAATGTATTCAAGAAGTTTAAAGTTTTTTCATGAATTTTCCCGCTAAAAGTGTCATTCAAAGTTTCTTTTTTATCCTTCAAAGACACAATTGGATGAGAAAAGAAATTCATAAAGTCGGAATTTTCAAAAATTACTTCGTTAACTAACGTCAAATTTTCGTTTATTTCATCCAAATTATCAATAGCACTTTGAGATAACGCTAATGCGTATCTTTTTGCAGTTTTTATGTTTTTTATGTCGATATTCTTGTTCAAGATAAGTGTCCTTTGATATTTTCTAATTCTTCAATTGAATTATTAACTAATTTTTTGTGCATTTTTAAATCTAATTTCTTTAAAATTTCTTCTTGAGCTAATTCAACACAAGCAAGATAAACTTCTTTTATGGTCATTTTTTTATATTTTTCTTTTTGACCCTTTAAAAACGCTTCAACTTTATATTCGATTTCTTTTTCTCTTTGATTAGCTTTCTTTTCAATTTTAGCTTTCAAATTATCAGCACTTCTTTGCGCATTTTCCAAGATTTGTTCTTGAATTTTTGGAACATCACGAACAGCCTCTTTTGTTGCTTCATATTCTTCAGAAGCCTTTTGCGCATCCACATCAACTTTTTCAACTTTGTTTTGAATGTCTTGAGCTAATTTTTCAAGTAATTCAGACGCACGTATTTTTTTGAATATCAAAATTAATACTGATAAAACAATTAAAAAGTTTATTAAATTTGTGCTAAGTAAATTTTCGAATGTAAATTCCATCTTTGTTTCTCTATATATTTAAGTATTGTTTAATTTTTTCTTCTTCAAGAGAAATTTCTATCTCTTCTCCGACAACTTTTGAAGCCATGGCTTTAACGATGTCTTCAAGTTCAGATTTAACTTCTTGTTTAACTTCTGATTTTTGATTTTCTAAATCTTGTTGATTTTCTTCAACTCTAACGTATGCATTTTTCTTTATGCGATTTATTCTTGCTTCATTTTCATCTGTTGTATTTTTTGAAATTTCTTTCAAAATATTAGAAGCTTTATTTCTTGTTTCTTGTATTGTGCTTTCTTTTTCATCAATTAAAGCTTTTGTTTTATCTTTAAAATCTTTTTGCTCTTGAGTTTTTTGAGCATAAAACTGCTCCCTTTGTTCAATAATTTGGCTAATTGGCACAAAAAGAAGCGATTTTATAATAAAAAAGAAAATTATAAAACTTATTACAACAAATATAAATGTTCCATCAATCTGCATTAACATTTGATTAAAATTCCTTTTTAATATTTTGTCATTCTAAGCCCATATAAAGCTCAGAATGACAAATATTTTTTATTTCAATACAAATCCGATAAGGATTACTACTAACAATGCATAAATCGCACAAGCTTCGATAAGACCAGCGCCGATGTAGAAATATTTAGAAATTTGTCCTTCTACTTCAGGTTGTCTTGCGATAGATTCAATAATAGCTTTAGTTGCAAAACCTAAACCAATACCAGGTCCAAGTACACCAACGCCAATTGCGATACCCATTGCAATAAATTTTAATACTGATAAATCCATCTTTGTATCTCCTTTTCTTTTCGATTTCTAATGATGTTTTGCTACAGCGCCTTGAATATACGCATTGGTTAACAATGTGAACACAAGAGCTTGTACGAACGCTACAAACAATTCAAAAAACATTATTGGTAGCGGTAATAATGAACCTAAAAATAAACTTATATTATATACCCATGTACTTGGCAAAATTCCGCCTAGGGTATTTTGACAAAATACACTGATTTGCGCTGGGTCTAATAGCGAAGCAATAAGACCCCCTAGAACCATAATTAAAATTTCACCTGCTAGAATATTTGCAAAAAGACGGAGTGCAAGAGTTAAGGGTCTTACAACATCTTCTAGCATATTGAATGGGGTCATAAACCAAACAGGTTGGAAATAATGCTTAAAATAGCCAATTCCTTTTAAACGAACTCCGTTTGCAATATAGTAAACAAGAACAATAATTGCAAGAGCAGCAGTCACGTTAATATCATTTGTTGGAGAAGCAAACTCACCGTGTAAATTTTTAATTGCAGGAATGAAGTTTAAAACTTTCCAAGGAATTTGTCCAATTAGATTGCTTGTTATAATTAATAAAAACAATGTCATCAATAAAGGTGTATGACGCTTGCCTTCAGAGCCTAAATTTTCTGTCAAAGATGAAAATATTTTAACTATGCTTTCAAAAACTGCTTGAAGTTTTGTTGGAACAATGTTGATTTTGCCAACTGCAGCTGCGGCAAAGAAAATAATAATCGCCATTACAAGCCAAAGGGTAATTAACGTATCCATGTGGACACTTAAACCCAATATATTAACAGTCCAATGAGCTCCTATGTGAAATTCCATAATACTACCTATCTAATTCTTTGTTTATCTTAACTTAATTTTTATTTTTTCTTGTAATACGTTTAGATGATGTTTTAAAAATTTGCGATTTTTTTTAAAAAAATTTATTATTAAAATGATGAAAATTCTTTTTGTTACCGATTTATATCCAATTATCGAAGATAAGACAATTCCAAAAATTGTTGAAGATTTTGCTCTTGCTTTTAAAGAAAACGGGGACAGCGTTTTTGTTATCAGACCAAATTTTTTAATAAATTCATATTTAAGAGGACATAAATACGTCCCAGAATGTGAAACAACGAGAAACGGAATAAGAATATATAATAAAAATTTTATTTTACCTTTTTTAGATAAAAATATTGATTTTTTAAACGAGACTTTTGATTTAATTATCTCCCACATGCCATCTGGGCATATTTATGCTTCTTTAATTAATAAACAATTAAACTTGCCACACATTTCAATTGTTCATCAAAGCGATTATCAAGTATTAAACGATTTCAAATATTCGCTCTATTTTAAAAAACGCCTTCAAAACGCTCTTAAAAATTCAACTCTAATTGGAGCAAGAAATAAATTTTTGTCTGAAAAAATAAACGCAAACTTTACTCTACCATCGTTTATTGAAGAAGATAAAATTGTTGAAAAAAAAGAATTTAAAACAGATAAATTAAGAATAATTACCCTATCAAAATTAATTAAAAGAAAAAACATAGATTTAATTATTAAAGCACTATCTCAAATTAATTTCGATTTTGAATATTCTATTTTTGGTGAAGGTAAAGAAAAAAAATATCTTGAAAAACTAATTAAAAAACACAATCTTCAAAATAAAATTAAAATTTATCCTCATATTGAACATAATAAAATTTGGGACGAACTAGACAAAAACAATGTTTTCATTTTACCTTCAATCAACGAAACGTTCGGGCTTTCTTATCTTGAAGCGCTTTCAAG
>JAZUSV010000010.1:0-3041 GCA_045606885.1 Candidatus Gastranaerophilales bacterium
TTTAAATTGTTTTTATTATCTTTTTGCGCACTTCCTGTGGCAAATATCTCAAGCAATTTGTCAGCTTTAATTATCAACTTATCGGCAGTTAATTTATTAATTTTAAAAACATTATCAAAAATCTTTTTAAATGAAAAATCAAACTCAAAATCATTCAACTCAAGCAAGACCATATCTTTTTTCAAAAGAACAAGTTTATCAATTTCGATTTCGATTTCAGGTTTAAATTTTGTTTCAAGCTCGATGTCGTCAACAATTAAAGTTAAACCAAAGTTTTTATTCAAAGTTTTGCCTATAAAATTATGAACTGTTTTTGATTTAAAAAGCAAAGGCAAAAACAAAAAATAAAAAATAACCAAAAACGCCATTACAACAGCAATAAACGAAGTAATTATAAGAGCTATTTTTTTAAATTTTAAATCAAATTTCATAACAAGAAAATTATAACATAACGTTTTATGATATTATGTTTTTATGAAGAAATTATTTTTTATATTATTGTCTTGCACAATACTGACACAAAGTGCTTTTTCGCTTAACGAAATTGTTCAAACTTATGGTGAAAACAATAAATTTGGTTTAATCAAAAACAATGAAAAAATAACCGAAGCACAATATAAAAAATTAATTCGTCTAGGAGAGACCTCTTGGCTATTTTTAAAAGGTTCAAAATACGGAATTTTATCCAACACAGGTGAAATATTAGTTGAACCAAAATACACCCAAGCATACCGCTTTAGCGGTGGTCGCTTTGCTCGTTTGGGCTCAAAAGGGAAATATGCTTTATTTGATGAATATGGAAAAGCAATAACAACACAAGAATATTCTTCAATTGATATTTTGTATGGAAATATGTTTTTAGTTCAAAAAAACTACAAATATGGTTTAATTAGCTACGAAGGTGACATTATTCTTGCACCTATTGCAGATGAAATTTATATGCCAAAACCAAGTGTTATCAAAATTCAATATGACAACATTTGGTATGAAATTGAACAAAAAAACAAAGAAACAATAGAATTACCAAAAAACATAGCAGAACTAGAAGAAGCAGAAAAAACTTTAAAAATCACGCAATTAGTTCAAAAACCTGTTACAACAACAGGCTTAGGACTTGTTAGCGCAAGCGATTATTTTATAAAGATTTTTTCATCCATCTCGCCATCCTATGAACAAACGATTGATGAGTTGTTGTTTAATAACGGAGCAGACAGCATCTCAACTTTGGTGAAATTTTCATGGCTTTTTAAATTTCCATATATCTATGGAAAAAATTATATAAACAATATAAAAACGCCAAATAACGGACCTTTATCAGACGTAAAAAACAATTTAAAAAATAAACTAAAATAAAAAGCACCTTTTTCAAGGTGCTTTTCAAATTTTCAGATTGAAACTAGAATTGAAGACCAGCTTCACGAGCTGCGTCTGCTAAAGCTGCAACTCTTCCATGGAATAAGAAACCACCACGGTCAAATACAACGCCTTCAATACCTTTTGCTAATGCTTTTTTAGCAACGTCAGCGCCAACAACTTTAGCAGCTTCGATGTTTCCACCGTGTTTTAAGCCTAATTCTTTAACTTTTGAAGATGAAGAAGCTAAAGTTACACCGTTTACGTCATCAATTACTTGAGCATAAATGTGTTTTGTTGAACGATATACTGCTAATCTTGGATATTGTGAGTCGCCTGAAATTTTAAGACGTACTCTTTGATGTCTTTTTCTAGTTTGTTCTTTTCTGTTGATTTGTTTTAACATTTTCTTACCTTTCACCAAAATCAGTTCCGTCTATGCGGCTGATTTATATTGGCAACTAATTAGTATTACCTTATTTTTTACCTGCTTTACCAGCTTTACGAGCGATATATTCGCCTTCATATTTAACACCTTTACCTTTGTATGGTTCTGGTGGTCTTTTTGAACGAATTAAAGCCGCAACGTCACCAACCATTTGTTTGTTAGTACCAGATACTGTAACTTTTGTGTTAGCTTCTACAGCAATTGTGATACCAGCAGGTGGTTCGATGATTACAGGGTGAGAATAACCTAAAGATAGATTGATTGCAGTTCCTTGCATAGCTGCACGATAACCTACACCAATAATTTCTAGTTTTTTCTCAAATGGTGTTTTAACACCAACAATAGCATTTGAAATTAAAGTTCTGAATAAACCATGTAAGCTTCTTGATTTTCTATCTTCAGCTTTTCTGTTAACAACAACTTCTTTTTCAGCAACTACTACTTCAATTTCAGAAGGAAATTCAACTGTTTCAGTACCTTTTGGACCTTTTGCAGTTAAGACATTACCTTCGATTTTTACTTCAACTCCATCTGGAATTGCAATTGGTAATTTACCGATTCTTGACATTTTCTTTCTCCTTTTGCTTTTAAAAGCGGGAACGCATCGCCTATTGGCAATTTAACCCTAAGTAATAACAAATGCTATATTACCAAACATAGCAAAGAACTTCGCCACCAAGCTTGTTAGCACGAGCAGCTTTTTCAGTCATTAAACCTTTAGAAGTTGAAATAACTGCAATACCCATACCATCAAAAACTCTTGGCATGTTTTTAGCTTTAGAGTAAACTCTTAAGCCAGGTTTTGATACTCTTTGAAGACCAGTGATTACACTTTGTCCGTTTAAGTATTTTAAAGTTACATTGATAAATTTGAAACCGTCTTTTTCTTCAACGGTATAGCCTTCAACATAACCTTCTTTTTGAAGAACTTTAATTAATTCTTCTTTAAGGTTTGACGCTGGCATAGAAACTGATTCATGTTTAACTAATTTTGCGTTTCTAATGCGTGTTAAAGCGTCAGCGATTGGATCATTGATTGTCATGATTTTCCTTTCTACTTGCGAGAATTCATCTCGTAGTTTAGCTAAGTACGCACACAATTGTGCATATTCAATAGTATTTCAAACATATTTTAAATGCAAATTTTTATTAAGGAATATTAATAGGTTTTGAATTCTGTTTTCTTTTTCTTTGCTTGGCGCTTGAACAAAGAAAAAACAAACTGGGGCGAAAGTCCCAA
>JAZUSV010000011.1:0-4467 GCA_045606885.1 Candidatus Gastranaerophilales bacterium
ATTTTTTTTGTTTATTTTTATTCTCCAAAAACTTTAATAACTTCTTCTCTATCGTCAAAATGAACAGTTCTGTCTGCAAGAATTTGGTAATTTTCATGACCTTTTCCTGCTAAAACAAGAACATCGTTTTCGCTTGATATATCTTTGAGCAATTTAATTGCAAGATGTCTATCTGGCTCAACATATACAGTTTTAGGGTTAATCAAAGCCAGACCAGAAAGAATATCCGTAATTATTTGCTGAGGGTCTTCACTTCGTGGATTATCGGATGTAATGACGATTTTATCGCATAATTGTTGAGCGATTTTACCCATTTTTGGTCGCTTTGTACAATCTCTGTTGCCACCACAACCAAACAAACAAATTAAATTAGCGTCTTTTGGTGTTAATTCACGTGCAGCTCTTAAAATATTTTCTAATCCATCTGGAGTGTGAGCGTAATCAACAATAACCATTGGGTTAGTTTGAACAATTTCAAATCTACCTGCAACACTTCTTGTAACTTCGAGAGCAGATTTAGCAACATCTAAACCAATTCCGTTAACTAAAGCACAACCAATTGCAGCAAGGCAATTGTAAACACTAAACATACCGTTTAAATGAAGTTTTAAATTAACAGATTGATTTTTATATACACAATCAAATGTAACACCATCTGACATAAATTCAATGTTTTTAGCCATTAGGTCTGCTTCTTTTTTAACACCATAAGTTAAAGTGTTAACATCAGAATCAATAACTTCTAAAAGTCTATTTGCATATTTATCATCAAGATTAACAACTGCGCTATTTCCCTTTTTTAAACCCTTAAAAAGCTTGGCTTTTGCAGAAAAATAATTATCCATCGTAATGTGATAATCAAGGTGATCTTGAGTTAAATTAGTAAAAACAGCAGTAGAAAAATTGCAATTTTTAACCCTATATTGTTCAAGCGCATGGCTTGAAACTTCTGTAATAACATTCAAAATATCAGAATTTAATATCTTTTGAAGAGTTTCTTGCATTTGCGGTGCTTGTGGAGTTGTGTGCTTAGCTTCAAGATAGTCATCCTTTGAAGACATTTTATAGCCAAGAGTTCCAATTAAAGCACATTTTTTATTGTTTTCTTCGAATATTTTTTGAACTAAATGAGCAACTGTAGTTTTACCATTTGTTCCTGTTACGCCCATCAAATTCATTGAAAGAGTGGCGTTATGATAAAAAACCGCAGCCAAATCTGCAATTGATTCTTGCGTCGATTTAACGATAATTTGAGGAATTTCGATATTTAAAGGTTTTTCACACATCAGCGCAACCGCACCTTTTTCAAAAGCGCTTTGCGCAAAATCATGTCCGTCAACATGTTCGCCCTTAAGGCAAACGAAAATCTCATGTGAGTTGATTGTGTTTGAATTATAGGAAATTCCTTTAATATCAATATCTTTAAAATTTAAAACTTCAACAGCGTCAATATTTTTTATTATTTTACTTAAGTCCATTTTCTTCCCCAAAAACTACAATAATATTTTATCAAAAAGTTTTATTTTTAGCACTTTTATCCGGATTTAAATTTAAAATTTTAACTATTTCAGTAGCAATCTCTTTAAAAATTGGCGCTGCAACAGTCGAACCCCAAATTCCTTCACCAGAAGGCGAATCAACAATTACATACAACAACGCTTTAGGATCAGACGCTGGGAAATAGCCAATCATAGAAGTATAAAGCTTGTTAGAATAGCCTGTTCCACTTGAATTTGGTTTCTTAGAAGTACCTGTTTTTGCAGCAAGGAAGAAATCTTCCATTTTTGCTGGGTTTTTACCATTTTCAATTGATTTTACCAACAATCGAGTGATGTCTTTTGCATCTTGTTCTTCTAAAACACGGCGTTTTACGATTTTTTCAGCCTCTTCCTCTTTTGAATATTTAACAACGTGTGGAGTAACCCAAACACCATTATTTGCAATTGCGCTAACCGCAGAAGCCATTTGAATTGCCGTTGTTGAAGCTCCGTATCCATAGCTCATAGCACCATGTGTTGCCACGTCCCAATGTTTTGGCGTTGGCAAAAGACCAGCAGATTCACCAGGAAGATCAATTCCTGTTTTTTCGCCAAAGTTGAACAATTTTAAGCTGTCATAAAACTCTCTATCACTCATCATTTGAGCAATTTTAATCGAGCCAATATTGGAAGAATGTTCAAACAAATATACAAGGTCAATCATACCTGGTGCACCTTTAGATTTGTAATCATAATTTGATACATCCCACCAACCGATTTTCATTTTGCCTGTGTCATGAATTTTGGAATTTTTATTAATTTTCTTGTTCATAAAACCACAAGCAACGGTAATTATTTTAAAAGTTGACCCAGGAGGGTAAACGTCTGTAATTGCCCAATTTTTCATCTCTTGAAGAGAATATTTATCATAATGATTTGGATCATAAGTTGGAACGACTGCAAGAGCTAGGATTTCACCTGTTTTTGGGTCTAAAACAATAGCAGACGCTCTTGGAGCTTTGAATTTTTGAATAGCTTTTAAAAGATATTTTTCACAAACGTGTTGAACAGCACTATCTATCGTAAGAGTCAGTGTTTTACCTTTTACGGGCGCAGAAACATCTGCAGGATTAACACTGATATTATAAATAATATCCCCATTTGGTGCTTTTTCGAAGGTTATAGTTTTATCAACATATTCCAAATAGTCTTTTGCACGATATTCAATACCAGCAGCAGTGTCAGCATTTGGATTATAAAAACCAAGTATATGAGAAGCTAGAGTTCCTTGAGGATATACACGCTTGTTTTTAACCTCGTAAGAAAGTTCACGCAAGCCTTTGCGTTTAATTTCACGAACGGTTTTTCTATCTAAATCTTTTTTAATTGTAATAATACGCTTATTTGTAGCTGAAAGCTTTTTAACCAACTCATCCATAGGCATTTTTAGATATGGTTGAAGAATTTGAGCAAGTTTTGCAGGCGGATAATCATAATAATTAGGATGAGCATACAAAATAAACGTTGTTTTATCCGCAGCAAGCTTAAAGCCATATCTGTCTACAATTTCACCACGCAAAACATACATTTTAGAGGTTCTTTGAGATTTAGCTTTTTTCTTGCAATTTCTAATATCAAACACTTGAAGCAAAAACAAGTAAACAATTAAGCCTAAAAACAAAAAGTAAAAAATTGACTGCAAACAGCCCATTCTTCTGTCGAACTTATTATTTGCCTTATTCTTCACTCTCTCACCGTATTTTAATAACTAACGACTAGTGTTTTTCTTCCTGATTTTTTATTGAAATTAACGTCAGGCAATGCAATTGCATCCACCTCTACAACGTGACGAGCACGCTCTAATATATTTGTTTTTGAAACCGCTTTATCAATATTGTAATATGATTGCAAAGTATCAACTTTGTTTTGCAATTCATCATTTTCATAATTTAACTCTAAGGTTTCACGAGAAATTTGATTTAATTGCACTTCTTTACAAGAAACAAAATAATAGCAAATCATACAAAAAGCAACTAAAGTACCAAGCAAAATATACAGAAAGTTGTTAACTCTTTGAACAATCATCTCTTTATAAGACTTTTCGTTCAAAAAATAACCACTAATAATTTGATTGCTTTCAGTTGGCTCAATTATAGGATTAGACGCAACATTTGCGCCTTTTGGAGCCTTGTCTGTAATCGTATCGTTTTTGCGTTTTTTATCTTTTATTGTTCTATTTTTATATTTATTAAACGAAGGTTTCAAGTTTTCCTCACTTAATTTTTCTTGCTATTCGAAGTTTTGCGCTTCGAGATGGAGGGTTTATTTTTAATTCTTCCTCACTTGCCATAATAGGTTTCTTGTTAACTAATTCTAGCATTTGACCACCACATGTGCAAACAGGTGAAGTTCTATCGCAACGACAAGATGAAGAAAATTCTTTCAATGTTCTTTTTGCTAGCCTGTCTTCAAGCGAATGAAAGGATAGCAAACTTATTATAGCACCAACATCAACTAAATTTATAACTTTTTTCAATGTATTTTCAAAATTTAACAATTCTTGATTAACTTCAATTCTGAGCGCTTGAAAGACTCTTGTAGCAGGATGAATTTTTGATTTTATATTTGGAGTAGAGTTTTTAATCAGCTCAGATAACTCTAATGTAGAATTTATTGGACGATTTTGAACTATAGCACGCGCAATTCGCTTTGAAAAACGCTCTTCGCCATATTCAGAAAAAATTTTAACAAGTTCTGTTTCTTTGTATTTATTAACCACATCCCAAGCACTCCAGCTTTGAGATTGATTAAAGCGCATATCTAAAGGTGCATCCTTCATAAAGCTAAACCCACGAGGAGCGCAAGTTAGCTGGTGATACGAAGCACCAAGGTCAAATATCACACCACCTGTAATCTTTTCAATGCCGAGCTTTTGAAGATGTATATCTATATCAGCATAGCTTCCTTTGATTATTGTGATATTTTTATA
>JAZUSV010000012.1:0-13469 GCA_045606885.1 Candidatus Gastranaerophilales bacterium
GCGGCGGCGGCGGTGGCGGCGGCGGCGGCTCAGGTGGCGGCGGCGGAGCTGGTGGTTTCGCTCAGCATAGTAGCAACACTACATTCCCATCATCTATAGCAGGATCTGGTGGTTCTGGAACAAAAGGAACAAATGGAACAAAAGGCGGCGGCGGTGGCGGCGGCGGAGGAGGAAATACTTCTCCAGGCTCAGCGGCTACAGCAGGTTCTGGTAATGTTGGCGGAAAAGGGGCAAATGGTAGTGCCGGTTCATCTGGAGCTGGTGGAACAGATGTTAATTGGAACTCTAGTAGATATGCAAATGGTGGCTCTGGTGGTAAAGGTGGCTCTGGTGGTAACCCTGGTTCTGGTGGATCTGCATCCTCAACTTCTGGAAGTGGTAGTGCTTACACAACAAAAGCCCAATTTAACAACTCAACAGCATTTAACTGGATTGATGTTTGGCAAATGAATAGCGATAGGCCAGAACTTCGTTGGATTGATAGTGGCAACACAAATGCTTATATGTATAAAGTTAAATACGAAGTTTACGTTAACAACGTTCAACTAACATCAGCTTCTATGTTTGATACATACGGAATTTATATGTCGGTTGGATCAACTGTTATTAACAGCCCAGCAAACACAACAGATAACTATGCAACATTATCTCGAACAGGTCGTGTAAAATCTGGTGAAACTGTTACATTAAATTTTACTGGTTCCGATGCAGATACATCTGATACAACCGATCCATATTATACAACCGATGTTTTAGAATCTGAGTTTTTAACAGCGTCGGGTGTTACTGGTAAATATGACTACAAAACTCAAAGCGGAACGGTTTCAAACACGTCTTACAGTACGTCAACTGGTGATACAACGTTTAATTCCGGAACAAAAACGTTTACTGGTAAAAACAAGGCTACAATTGCCGATTCTTCGGTTTCGTTTACTTTATATGAAAACGATTGTAGGCAACGAGTAGATGAGTTGGTTACTGTTAGAATTAAATTAAAAACAAAACTTAGAGGTGCCGGAACATTTACTGACCCTTATATTGTTAGTAACACACATCAATTGTTGTGGGGTGTTCCTAACATGACTAGCACTTCTACTCAATATAAATACTTTAAGCAAACAGCAAACATTACTTTATATAATAACCACTCTACATATGGTCAAATGAGTGCAAGTACTGATGATGATTTTTATGGCCATTATAATGGAGCTGGTTACACTATTACATTAAATAGATACACATCAACAACAACCGACTATTTTAGGCCGATTTTTGGAAGCCATAACTACGGTATTATAACTAATTTAAACGTTACATTCAATTCTGACACCGGCGCTAGATATCATGATTTTAAATCTGGTTGGAACTATTATGGGTTAATAGTTCGATATAATTATGGGCTAATTAAAGATATTGATATTATTTTCCCTTCCAACATTAGTATCGTAACAACCTTTGGTGATAGAAGTTTATACTTTGGTTTAATTGCTGGATATAATGCTTCTTCAAACTCTTATGCTGCAACTGATGCGTATGGTAGGATTCTTGATTGTGTTGTTAGAAGTGACTCTTCAACTGCAAGAACATTAACTTTTAATGATTCCTCTTCAAAAACATCTGCAACTTACTTCGGAGGTATTGTAGGTTCGCTTTCTGGTGGTCTTGTTGAAGGATGTGGTTATTACATTTCAACAACCAACTATAATGTTGCTGGAACTGGTTCCGATTACGTTGCGCCAATTGCCGGAACATGTTCAAGTGCAAGCTATTTAAAAAATTGTTGTGCTACGAATACTTATCAGTATTCTTATGGTTCTCAACCATCATCTGCATCATTTGTGTTTAGTTCACCATCTAGCTCAGCATCATATTTTGGTGCCATTGCGGGAAATGGTGTTAATCATACTACATGTTTTAGTTTAGCAACCACATCTTCAAGTGTTAAGGCGAAATACGGAATAACCGATAGTGCTGATCCTAAAAAAGTTACAACGGCTATTCAAACTAAAGCAACGTTTGTTGCAAATGGGTTTAATTTTAACTACCCATGGGTTGCAACTAATAATGGTAGTGCAAGTTATAGTTTTGCGCCTTCCGTATTTGCAACAACAACTACTTATGGTACTGATGGTAGCTATGCATATCCTTCAACAGCTACTACTGATGCAAAATATTCAGTATACACATCACAAAGCTATACTGTGTATGAAATTAGCAGTCGTGGTAAGTTTTGGGGGATGATGAACTATATTAAAACTAATGGTTCAAGTAATGCAAAAGTTGCCTTCGTTATAACATCCGATATTGATATGGGATATTGGTCATATGCTCATTTCACCGGTGCGGGTTATGGAGCATATCTAGGTGCAACTTTACCAGAAAATTTTGTTATTGATGGTGGATTTAATACAAACACAGGGCATTCAAAAATAACGGGATTAAAGCTTAAATTGGATTATTCACATAGTCCAGTTACTTCTGGTAATCAATATGTAGCAATGTTTAGCGAAATAAAAGGAACAATAAAAAACCTTATTTTCGATGATTGTTATGTTGAGTATGATCAAATTAGAATGCAAGACCAAACAAGCCCTAATGCATCATCTTCGGCATATGTTTCTTTATTGGGAAGGGTAACACTCGGTAAAATAGAAAATGTAGAAATAGATTGTGATACATTTTTCTTTAACTATGTTGGAGCTGAAACTCATAGTGATTATGTTGGTATAGTTACATCACAAATATCTAGTTCAGGCACTGCTATAGATGGATTGAAGCTTGAAGGTAGCTTATACATTTATGGGGTTAAAACTGGTGGCCAAGGAAATGAATTAATCGGTGGTGTTTGTGGATATATTACCTCAGGCACTATCAACCAAGTTGCTGCATTAAATAATGTTTATATGCCATCAGGCACATCAAACTCTTCAGCAACAAGGCGTCTTGGTGGGGCTTTCGGTGCAATGGATGGTGGTGGAACAATTAATAATAGTTACTATGGAAAAACCGGAACCGTATATCAGGCTTACGATACTTCAACATCTTCCAAAAATGGTGTATTTATTGGATGGATGTCTGGAACATATAATAATTGTTATTCATATGTTGGTAGTTACACTTCAACAAAAGAAATTTATACTTTTGGTGAATTGGCTAATAGTCCAACTTTAAATAATTGTTATGCACGCTCTATATCTTCTTTATCAGCAACATCAAATGTAACAGCATATTCATCGTTTACATCAGTACCTGATAATTGGGATACTAAACTTATTTGGTTTATGAATTTAACCGATGGGACCGAACGTCCAACATTATGGATTCATAATGAAAATGGTAGAAAAGTAAATCTTAAAACAAAGAATGCTGCAAAAGGGATTATTGAAACTTATAGGGCAGATGTTGAATTCGCTGATGGATCTTGTTTAGCGGCGGATACAACAAGTTCAGGATCAGGTGATAAAACCGATGAATTCTATATAGACACTTCATTAACTATGGGTGATTCTGCTGCAACCACATTAAGTGATACAACAGCAAAATCAAATCATTTATATTTCCGTGTAAAAAATGAAAGTGGAAATCGTGATAAATATGTTTTAGTTGTAACAGCAACCTATTACGATGTTTTTGTTGGTGGAACGGCAAAAACATCCACTTTATATACTCAAGAAACTGAGGGAACAAATTTCCAAAAGGTAACAGGTGTTGCTAAATTTAATAGTAATACCACATATAGACGTTGGAGAGATATTAATGTTGAAGTTACAACAGGAAAAACCATTTATGGCGTTGTTTTAAATGCTCCAAGTTTAAAACAATTGAGCGAATTAAGTGGCGAAACTTCTAAAGCTGGTGGCGCTAACATTCAATATTATTATCAAATTAAACGTAATGGAGCTTCTACATACGGGACTGAAACAAGTACCGGAAAATATAGCAGATACAATAATGACAATGCGGAATTCTTCTGTAACTTAGATTCAGATGGTATTTCAGAATCAATAAAAATATACTATGGTGATACTGTTAAGTTCATCATGAGACAAGGTTCATCAACCATTCCGTTCACAACATCTAGGTATAGTTCTAATGCAAACATTGCAACTCAATTGGGGTGGTTTAAAACCGAAAGTGCTAAATCAGCAGCTTCAATTTTAAATGATACAGCATCCTCCCCATCTGGATTTACAGTTTCAAGTCAAACTGCTAGTTCAACTGATAACACAATTGAAATAGTAATGACCACAGCTACAGCACTTAAATATGTAGATTATGTTTCTGCATCAAACTCATGTAACAAACAATACACACCTAAATTTGGTCGTTTAACAAAAGTTGTTACTAATATGGGTATTGTTAATGGAACAACAAAACCTAACAAACGTACAGATTTAGCAGGAACATCATCTTCTGATATTGCCAAATTTACAACTCCAAATAGTGGGGCAACATTAACTTACATTGAGGGTGGCCAATCATTCTCAATGAGTTATCCTGTAACTGCAAATCAATATAGTGGAACTACAAACTTATATAGATATAAATTTACTGCAATTAGATACTGGAATTCATATTCTACAGTCGGAAATGTTGTTAATAAAACAACAGGCTTTTATAGTAGCGTCGCATCTGGAACAAACCCAACCGAATTAGGTGATACGCCATCTGGGTCAATATCAGGTGTAAACGTTGTATCTTCTGCTGACCAATTTAGGGAGCAGGAAATTTTAATTGTTTATTCTTACAACGTGTTTGATATGAAAATTGTGGTAACTGAAGATCGCACCGGATTTGTTGGTGATAACAATGTTACAAACAAATATGCAAAATATACAATTGATAACAATTTTGTTGTTATTGGTGATTCAACTAATTACGATACTGCAACAAATAATGCTGTTCAAGAAACTAATTATCTTGATGTAAAAGGTAAATTTATCGTTGTTGTTGAAGCGGATATGTCGCGTTATTATTTAGCTAATATTGTTGGAAAGTTAGATAGTGACACTGTTACAAAAGTTGAAGTTGGAACAGGAGACCATAAACGTACGTTAAAAATTACATTGGAATTCTATTTGATTTCCAATAGAGAACTTAAGTTTGAGTTTAGACAGTATACAAATTATTCAGAATATGCAGCAACTGCGTTTGATAAAGGTGATGGATCGTCAGGTTCGCCTTATGAAATTAATACTCCACAACAACTTGCATATTTCTTCCATAAATGTAACACGGATAATAACTACTTATCTAAACATTATAAACTTACTGCAGATATTGATTATTCGGCCATTGCAATATCAAGCACTCCATATACATTAAAATATGGCCATACACCTATTGGCGCTAGTACAGCCTTCTCGGGTTCGTTTGACGGTAATAGGTATTCAATTAGAAACTTTTATATTGAAAGTGATAGTGTAAACATTGGCTTATTTGCTCAAGTAACCGGAACAATTAAGCGTTTAGTATTAGAAAATGTTACTATCATAGCAAACCATGAAAGCGAAGCGTCATCGCAAACAGGATATGTTGGTGGTATTACAGCTCAACTTCAAGGTAATGGGTCAATTGATAGAAGTGGTGTAACCTATGGTTTTGGTGGAACGTATACTCAAGCAAATAATACAATTACATCTTTTGGTCCAACAAAATCGGATCGTATACCAAGTACTGCATCTGTTACTTTATCCTCCTATGCATTATATGGTAATGTAGGTGGATTAGTAGGTACCATGACAGGAAGTTCGATAATTACTCGCAGTTTCTTTGATGGAACAATTTATGCCGATAATGTAGTTGGTGGTTTAACAGGCTTAATGCAAGAATCTTCAAAGATTGTTGGTTCGTACAATGTTGGATCATTAACAGGTATGGTTGTTTCAGGTATTGCAGGTAAAATTTTACACTCTACATTAACAGCAAAAATTAGTAATGCTATCGCATATAGTTATAACTATGGTGGTTTGGTTGCCACAACCCATGCAAACTCAGCATATGGTTCTTCTATAAGGTCGGGTATTACCAGATTCGACTTTAAGTTAGGAAATAAGGATAATGCTGCACCAATAGTTATTTATAGCTATTCTGTATATGGTGCAAACGCGCCTAGTTCAATTACTTATATTACCGCAGATACTATATTTAATTCAAAATTTAAAGATCTAACATTGCCTAGCACTAGTGCAATTGCTGATTTAGCAAATTACAATAAAATTGGTGTTAGTGATGGAGATAATGATGGAACTGTGGATAACATGCAACGTGCAAAATATGTTGCAGATTCTAAAGGTTTAACATTCTTTGAATCTAACGTTGATTCTGAAATTGACCAAACAAAACTTCAAAATGAAGAAAATAAAAACTTTGGTGATTGGGATATGCCAATCTCTGCAAGTCAGGATATTTCCTTTGCAAAACAACATAATCACGGAACGCCATTTATTCCTACAATTGGAAACTGTTTCGAGGTTATTATTCGTGCATGCTATAACGATGAACCAATTAATGGAGTTGAAACTAAAGTTTTAGGTGAAACTGTTGGTTGGAAATGGAATAATTCGTCCGACTTTAAGCAATTGAATGTTCCTAAATATTACTATAAAACATCTGATGACGATGTTATTTACACAAACTGGGGTATTACTCGTGATACTAATTTTAAATCAGTTTGGACATTCCGTTATGTTAAACGCTCACTTGATGGTGCTGATGCAACTACTCTTAAAACAATGGCCCAAATTAGTGAGTTTGATACTAGCGATTTTGATGCGGATACAGATCGAGTAATTACATGTGATACTGAGTATATTTTGTATTTCTATAATACAGCCGCTCATATTCAGTATTATCCTACAGAGTTTTATTTTAATAATCCAATTTTCGAAAAAGAATTAGTAATCGATAATGCTAATAGTGATACTTATTTTAATGAATCTCAATCTATTAATAATGTTATAAACTTTAGCCTTGTTGATAGTATGTTTGTTATTCAGGAAATTAGGGTAAGACACCCATATAAACAAACAACTGAAATAAGTGAAACCGATGATTCTAGTTGGGTTGTTGGAACCGAGGGTGTTGATTACGAGGCTATTAGATTTAATTATAATGGATCAATTGTAAGATCTGAATTTGCAGCTTCGGCATATACTTCAGATGGCTTGGGAGTGCAAATAAATTCAAATGTTGGTTCAGCTAGTTCAGTAGGACTACGTTATGTGGTTCGACCAGGAAAAATCCAAATTTCTGGAACTTATTTTGGTGACAGTATAGAAATTGCAATTATTGCAGCACATAAAATATCTTTACAAACAGTTCTTTCAGATGTTACCGATTTAAATTCAACAACTATTTCAATTTCAGCTACTAATGGAGATGCTGGCACATCTGGATTTAATGCAAAACTTTATTCAGCTGCTCCTTCAACCGGAAAAACAACAGTTACTATTAAACACGAAGATAATACTAATGATGGTGTAGATGATCCAACATTCTTTACACTAAAAACAACACCGGCTAATTATGTTCTTCCATTAGTATATTTAACATCTTTTGATGATGGTGATTTTGTATATTATGAATATGCATTAAGCTATACTATAAATGATGCTAAAGTTTCTGGTGCTGTTGATTATAATTCTGATACATTAGATGATGTTTTATATCAAATTGATATTGGCGCTGAAAATGTTTATGATAATAAACCAGAACTTGCAACTGATTATGTTGGCTATTCTCGTGCTTCATTTACTAAGTATTTACGAGCAAAAGATGGAAATGGTGGATTCTTGGCCATTTATGACACAACAGGAGATTTTGAAAATTCTGGTGATCAGGTAGACTTAGTTCCTGAAAGTGAAACAACAAATTTTGTGTTTAAATTTGTTGTTTGTACAACAGTAACAACAATTGAAATTGATGTAAAAAATATTGTTGATAATACAAATAATAACAATAGAACTATACTTTCAAATTACATTAAGAATAATTTATTTATTAACCTTTACAAGAATGGAAGTAATACAGCAATTAGGTTGACTCCAGATTCTGTTAGCACATTAACAAACGGAATTCTAAAAGTTGAATTTAATGTTATAAATCAGGCAATATTCAGTATCGATTTAACTGGTATTCCACTAAACGATGCATCACAACCGGGCGAAACTGCTACTGTAGTATCAAAATATTACTTTACACATCCTGATTTAACATATAGTTATGGAGGGGCCACAGCTAATCGCCGCTATCGTTATTATTGGTCTGGTGAATTCTATAAACCAGATAGTGGACAAAACCCAACTGATGTTTCACGTATATCTCATTTAAAACATAATACATTAACTGCAATAACCGACATTCCAACTGGAGTTTCTGGCGCTGAAGAACGAAATGTAATTACTTATCGTTCAAACGAAGCTGGATTAACTAAAACATTCTCATTAACCGTTATTGAATTGTTATCATTAGATACTCGTGTTCAATTAACAGGAACATTCGGAACAGAATATGCTTATGTTCCATTTGTGTATGGTTGGAATCCGGGAACAGCCACTTTTGGAATTGTTCCACTAAATACACTTGATAGTGGAGCATATATTGGTTCTGGCGCAACATTTGGACGTAACTTCTATTACAATTATGTTGATTATAAATTAGGTGGAACAATTAACTTTGCTCTTAACTGGGACAGAGCAGTGTCAACCAAAAATGCGGCATTCGACGTTACACACTTTAAAACTGTTAATATTAGTAACACCTATAATTCAGTGGCATATGATGCAAACGGAGGAACATTAAAATCTTCTGATGCTTCTATCCAAGCATTACGAAACCATTATTGGTGGACAGGGTTATACTTTGGTATTGATACTTCAAACAATATTACAAATGCTGCACATAACTTTGCATCATTTAAAAATGCAACTATTAATAAATATGATTACACTCCAGGAGTTCAATCTTATAATTTAGATGATTTTGATTCAAATTCAGGTATAGCGGCATTGCGTTCTGCGCCAGTTGTTAAAACAACTTTAGAACTTGAAGTTAAAACTGTTAAATTAGAAGTTCGAAATCAAAACTTTCCACCAAGCACATTATTAGCTAATAATGATGATGGAACAAAAACTCGTTATTTCTTTAATACACCACTTCCTACAACATCAGTTGTACTTAGCGGTAATAAACGCGTATTTGCTATTGGTGATACAAAAACACGTTTAAATAATAATGGTCAATTTGAAGTAATTACAGAGGGTAATGTTGGAACTAAATTTAGTTTAGATGGTTTTGTAGACACATATAATTATGTGGCAAAATCAAAATCTAACTTAACAACACAAGATATGTATTATATTCAAATTGATAACTCAAATAGCACTTTTGTCGATGGTAGTTCTGGTGCACAAATACCATATTATTCAAAAAAGACATATATATTAAGTGTTGGGACTGAACTATTAAGTGAAGCTTTTGATATGTATTATGCAGCTGTTGACACAGTGGTTGCTGGAAAATTCCAATACAATACTGGTAGTGTTGCAACTTCTCCAATCAAATTTGCAAATATTGATATTCGATTCAATAATGCAGAACCTGCTGGAGGAACTATTCAATTAAAAGGATTAACAGATGTTTATGCTTCAAGTGTTTTATCTGCAGGATCAAAACAACTTAAAGCATCTACTGAGGGCACAGATGGTGCTATTAGAATCAAGGGCTATTTATATGATAAATCACCATTACAGAATCCTCTTCCAAATCCACCATATATTGAAAACCCAGAAGATGGGTTAAATGAAGCAAAGGCTAAAGTTGCTTACGTTATAAGTAACCTATTTGCTAAAGAGGGATTAGAATATTCGACTGATCCTGAAAAACAACCAAATATTGGTATTTTGGTGTTTGCATATTATCCTAATATTATGGTTAAAATGTATGGCAAGTTTGAAAATACAAGCTTAAATGCAACAACTCCGGAAGTTGCAGCAGATTTAACAAATAATGCTTACAGAATTGAGGCTTTTGCGCTTTCTTCAACTGCTGGCAAATATCCAGCTCAAGCAAATGCAGTTGATGGGGAAGTTGTTGATGACGACTACAATATTAACAAAACATCTCGTGTGTTTAATGGTAGTTTATATATTAACCTACGATTTAAGTTATCTGCTACTGTGAAAAAGCATTATGATTTTGATGGTGTATACTTAATTGATGCTCGTTTACCAGGTGGAAAGATTAAGGTTGCGGGTGCAGGGAAAGCCGATACCACAACTTTAATTAATACTACTTATAATGAAAATAAAGTGTATGATGTTAAAGGGGCTTCTTTAGATGATGTAAATCATAAGAATGCATACATTCAAAGCACAACTGCGGTTGCTAATCCTGATACAACAAATTGGTATACATTATCATTCCGTATTCCAGATATTGGTTATGATGAAGAGGGTAATCCATTAGCATATACTCAAGAATATCAATTTACTTTTATTGAAAAAACCAGAAAAATTTATTATGCTGTTGAACATTCACCAAAAGGAAATACTGATTATTCTATTACAACAATTTATGACACAGTTAAAAACGTAAATTTTGCTGATGCTGATGATTATAGAGTAGCTCAAACACATGCAACAACAGCAACAACAGATAGAATTGTGTCTGATGGGGTTACTTACCAACTACGTTATTTCATTGCCGGTTCATTAGGATATTATAAATTTAATACAGTAATTCCGGATGAATCTAATTATCGCGAAAATTATGTATTTGGATTCTATGGATATGGCACGGAACCTAATCCAACATCCAGCCGTATAACCACGGGAACAAATGGCGCGTTATATAACGTTGCTACAGGAGGTATAACAACTTCTGATTATGAAGGAACATTGTCCTTAACATTTGATCATTCAGGGGTTACTAATTTTACTAATTTAGAAGATGCAACTGCAAAAGCATATTCTATTATTAGAGTTATTATTTATCGTATTACAGATGTCACTGTTGCAGTTAGAACAGCATTTGCTTCTGATTTATCACAATCAGGATTGTCGGGAGTATTTGATGGATATAGTTCTATAGTTGCAAAACGCAACAATTCCGATGTTTCAAGTGCGCAAGGACAACCAGTTGGACCATCTAATAATACAGATAATAATTATCGTACAAGTACTCAATATCAAACACAATATCATGAAGCTGATTTGTTTACTTACACAATTACCTTAAAAGATGGTTTTAATGTTAGAAAAATAGAACTTTACTTAAATGGTGGAAGTTCTGCTTCTCATACAATTTATTTATCAGAAGAAACCTTCTTAAATAAGGAATATATTTGTCCTGATAGCACTCATGAGGTTGCAGATGGACAGGGTAATACTCAATTCTTTATTGAATATGACCCAGATGAAAAAATAGTTACAATTAAGGTTGCAGAATCTGGATATACTAGAAACTTTGCATATCAAACTGAAAAATATTTCTTACTTCACATTTATGAAGAATTAATTAATTTTGATGTTGAAGCTGAAGCTAGAGAATTTATGTATTCAGAAAATTCTGATAGTTTAATTGAAAACGCATTTGCTGCTAATGAAATTTCATTTACAGCAGATATTAAATTTAAAAATACATTTATAGATACTACAACTAAAAAATTTACTTACACATATGGTGATGGCGGAGTATACGATTCTGTTTATACTGATGACAATACATCCGATCCTGATAAGCTTGTTAAAATTGGTAGATTTACAAAAATTAGAAATATTAATTATAGATTTGTAGGTGATGCTAATAGGGTAGCACTTCTAAATAATCAATTTAAACGTCGTTCATGGACAATAAATGTTGAACAACAAGATGTAGCATCCTTGACACTTAATGGTGATAATGCCGATGTTTCACTTAGTCAAACTTCAACAAAAACACCATATACAACAAACCCATTGATTGTATTACTAACTCTTGAACGCTACTATAAATTAGAAAAACTTGATCCAATAATATATAGCATTAGTACTGATTCAGTTTTACCTGACATTGTTAATATGTCAACATATAAAGTTACATCGGATGCTTCAGGAACTGATATAAATGGTAGTTATTATCGTAATGAAACAACATATGATGTTAAATTTGATTATTACGATGCAAATATTGTTTCAGATACAACTGGAAGATATACATTCTTAGGTTGGTTTAATGCTGATGTTTCAGATACTGGTTTGGTTCAACTTACTACTAGCACTGCTAATCAAATTAATAATATTAAATTGATTAGAGATACTGTTGTTGTTCCTGTATTTATTGAACGTCATTATATATTCTGGTTAATTACTGATGGCGGAGCAAAGATTGAGGCATCAAATGTATCTGCAAAACCTTATACCGATCTTGCTTATGTATATAACCATAGACTAGATAATGCAGGCAACCCTGCTATTGGTAAAAAATTATATGGATATTCTGAAGATGGAAGTATAGTTGAGTCTGCAGAAATTATTTACCCAAATTCGCAAATTGAGACTATTCAAGATTTATTAACTAAAGCGGGATATAATTATGGTAGTGAATACTTTATTGTAGGTGGATATTCAGAAGCTGTTATTACAGCAACGCCTTATCCTGATTATCGTATCGTTGCCTTAAAACAAGGCAGCACAGCGCCTACAGTAAACACACTTTTATCAAAAAATTATACCTACTCAAAATCTCTAGCGGGTTATTACGAAAATATCGAAAATCCAACAGTTCAAGCTACCGTAAATGTTTTTGACTTTATTAGAAAACCAAGCTTCCCAACCGAATTTGGTTCGTCAATTACAAATCCTGAAACATATTGCAGTGGTTATTTTGCAGTTAGAACTGGTGGTGTAGTTGAAATGTATGCATCTGCAGCATATGTTAAACCAAATAGTACTAACCTAATCAATTTTGAGGATAAAACTTACTACTATCTTGATGCATATAATCACAACCTTATTATTAATGAAAATATGATAGATGGTGTAAGACAAGTTTATTTTGTCGATGATGCTACAGATGCTACAGATGATATTGATAAATTGAAAGCATTTAATGATGGGTCAAATAAGATTGCAACATTTAAAGCAGATAGTGCAAACGCTCTTGATGATGTTAATCCAATTACATTGTATGTAAATAAGGAACTTACAACACCAAATTCAAATGTTAGGTATGTATTTGATCACTTTATATTTAAGTGTATTGATAAAACAAAAATTGATGGAAATTATATTAAAACTGTTAGAGAAGAAGTTATTATTAATAACAGTGATATGTATAAGGGCTTGTTAAAGCCGACTCAACGCTTCTCAATCAGTTATAATGAAACAAGTACGGGAACTACATATGTTCAATTAACATACCGTCCATTCCATGATGAGCCTGGTGGGGCTTATGCAAATATGTCAACTCAGGGCGAATATATTGCTGTT
>JAZUSV010000013.1:0-4459 GCA_045606885.1 Candidatus Gastranaerophilales bacterium
TCCTGTGAAATCAAAGATTTCTACGTCGCCCATCAACAGTTTTGACCAAATCTCAACGATTTGGTCTTCACTCTGGCTTACGCATTTTGCCCTCAACTTCGCTCACTAAGTGCAGTCGCACTATGGTTCGCTCGTTTCTTTGGTACGGTTTTCGCAATCGCCACCTGCTCCACGCAGCTGGCTTCTTGCTTCACACACCTCTGCCCTCAAGGCGTTCGCTCGACTATCGTCGGCTCCTTGCCTTTCAGGTTCTCCAGGCACGATAAAAAGGAATTATAACAATGATTCCTTTTTTTGTTGCCTGTTCGGAATATCATATTATCACTCACAATAACAAATTCACTTCTATATTAATTAATGCTAAAATATTAAAAAAGGAGTCTATATGTTCAACAAATCTGTACTTTGGAATTTATCTTACGGCGTTTATATTGTCTCATCTATGGACAACGACAAGCCCATTGGTTGTGTTGCAAATTCAATCATGCAACTAACTCACGACTGCATTGCAATTAGTTTAAACCATCAAAACTACACAAACGAAGTTATCAAAAAAACAAAAAAACTTGCAATTTCAATTCTATGCACAGATGTTGAAGAAAATTTAATCCCTGTTTTTGGCTTTACATCAAGCAGAAATACAGACAAATTTAATAATGCAAAATACAAAATAATAGACAATCTTCCAATAATCGAGCAAGCAAACGGGTACATAACCCTTGAGGTATCACAAGAAGTTGAACTTGAAACACACACCTTGTTTATTGCAAAAATAGTTGGCGGGGATATTTTAAACAACAAAAACCCAATGACATACAAATATTACCACGATGTTATTAAAGGCAAAGCACCGAAAACCGCTCCAACATATATTGAAGAAGAAATCGCAAACGAAGGCGAAAAATACAAATGTTCAATTTGTGGTTATGTTTATGAAGGAAATATTAACAAGGTAAACGATGATTATGTTTGCCCAATTTGCAAACAACCAAAAAGCGTTTTTGTTAAAGTTTAACCATCAAGAGCATCAACAAGCATTTGATTAGCATACATTGTAACTAATCTTCTGTTTTTAAATTCTTGCTCGTATGCGCCAATTTTTTCCAATGTTGCAATTGTTGTTGTGTATGCTTCAACTTCTTGTTGAGCACTAATCAAAATCGCATTTTTCATAACGCTTTTTAATTCCTGAGCATTCATTTTTGTTGGAATTTTAGCAGCATAAAAACTTACTATTTTATCTATTTCTTTTGCAATATCAATATCTTCTACTGCAAGAGCTTTAAACTGCTCAAATGTAACGTCATTTTTAGAAGCAAGCGTTTTTCTAAAATCTTTATGAGTATTTGTATTTAGCGCAATTGTTCTTAAAATTTCATTCATAGCTGCTTGAGCAGTTCTAATGATTACAGTTGTTTCCTGTGTATTTGAGCTGTGTTTTTTAATTCCAAAGTAACTTTCATCTTGTGCTCTTTGCAAAACATGATTATACTCATGTGCCATATCTGCGCACAACAAAGCAAATTTCTTTCTTTTATCAGCATCAAATTTACAGTAAATATTAGCACCCGCTAGTGTTAAATCTTGATAATACATAGGTAACATGTGTGCAACCGTTTCTTTTCCAACAGGAGCAGGATTTTGAGAAATCGGCAAAAGAGCTATTTCAACAGGAGACTCTATGTTCAAAATAGCTTGTGCTTTTTGAACATCAAGACGATTATCTTTTATTGTTTTATAAATATCATTTCCCAATGTTGCACAGTATTCGTTTACAGGAGCTTTTTTTATTGTAGATACTGCAGCGCTTTTCCCTTTGAAAGATACGGTATCGCTTATGCTTTTTTGTTGAGTCCATTTGGTTTTGAACTCGTGTTCGTTTATGTTAGAAAATTTTTCAACCAATTTTCTAAATTGGTCTTTTTTTGAAAGGATAACTTTCTTATCTCCTTTTTGTGCCAATAAAACGTGTTTAAGCTCACCGTCTTCTCTTGTTTTTTCATAACTAATTGTTATTCCATCAGTGTTTGGCATATTTTTAAACATACGAACACTGTCATCAAAATTAGCTTGTTGACGATAAGGTGCTTCTTCTAAACATCTTCTTGCAGGCACCAAAAATCTTGGAGAAATTTCAGCTTTAAAAGACACATTATTAACAGAATTTAAATTCATATTCATCCTTTCATAAGATTATACGAATTTAAAACATGTAAAAGTATTATTTTGCCAAAACTTTTTCGATATCTTCCAAAATCAATTCATTGTACAAGCGATATTTTGTATAAAGCTTTTTCAATGAAACTCTGTCTGAAAATTCTTTATGGGCACCATAATTTAAAACTTTCACATCAGAATTACCATAATATCTTGCGATTTTTTCGCCCCAACCGCCGTCAAGCTCTCCATCTTCAAGGGTTACAACAACTTTGTAGTTGGTTTTTAGCTCTTCTAACAATTCAATATCAACGCCTGTTATAAATTTTGGATTTACAACGGTTGCTTCGATGTTTAATTTTTCCTTTAAAAGCTTTGCAACTTCTTGCGCTTTAAAATAAAAATTACCAAGACCCATAATTGCAACACTATTTCCTTGATGAGTCACTTGATATTTATTTAAAATTGAATAATCTGTTTTATCTTCAACACCAACGGAAACCAATTCAACATTTGGCACACGTATTGCAACAGGATAGTCTTTTTGCTCAACTGACCAATCCAACATTTTAAGATATTCTTCTTTTGTTGTTGGCGCAAGATAGACTAAATTTGGAATATTTGACATCATTGAAATATCAAAAGTTGTTAAATGAGTAGCATCAGAATCCGTTATTCCGCCCCAATAAACTAATATCGTAGCTGGATTAGAATTTAAACATAAATCTTGTGATAATTGGTCATAAGTTCGTTGAATAAAAGAACTCATTACACAAAACACAGGTTTTGCGCCATTTTTTGCCATGCCAGAAATCATGCCAATCGCATGTTCTTCAGCAATTGCAACATCAATAAATTGTTTACCTAATTCTTTTCTAACCTCTTCAACAAGCCCAAAAGCCCCTGGGGTAGCTGCGTTAACCACTGCAAAAGTTGAATCTTGTTTTGCTTTTTTAAGAAAATAATCAACGGTGATTGATGTATAGTTTTCACTATTATCTTGTTCTTGATTTTCATCTAAAACATTAGGCATAACCCAATGGAATTTTTCTTTATTTTCAACAGCTTGTTTTAAACCATGTCCTTTTTCAGTAACCAAATGGACCACAAGCGGATGATTAACATCTTTAATCTTTTTAAATTCGCCAATCAAAGTTTCAATGTCATTTCCATTTTCAATATAGCAATAATCATAGCCTAATATTTTAAACAAATTATTTTCTGCACTGCCTTTTGTATCTCTTAATAGCTCCAAATTGTCATACAAACCGCCATAATTTTGAGCGATAGACATTTGATTATCGTTTACAATAATTATAAAATTAGAATTTAATTTTGAAGCAAAATTCAATCCTTCCAAAGCTTCGCCGCCAGATAAAGAACCATCTCCAATTAGTGCTATTACATTATAATTTTCATTTTTTAAATCACGAGCTTTTGCAAGTCCAACCGCAAGAGAAATTGAAGTTGAAGTGTGTCCCACTTTAAACATATCGTGAGGCGATTCTTCAGGCGCAGTGTAACCTGTATATTTTAAATAATCATATTCGTTTATAAAACCGTCTTTTCTTCCTGTCAAAATTTTATGCGGATAACATTGATGAGAAACATCAAAAACAAATTTATCATTTGGCGAATTAAAAACATAATGTAGCGCAATTGTTGTTTCTAAAATCCCCAAATTTGGTGCCATGTGTCCACCTGTAATGTTTACTTTTTTTATAATTAATTCTCGCATTTCATCTGCAAGAAGGTTCATTTGTTCAATATTTAAAGCTTTTAAATCGCTTGGTGAATTAATTTTATCTAAAATCATACTTTCCTCTTAATAAACTCGATAAAAACATTATAACAAAATTTTTTATTTACATGCTTTGTATAGACGAAAAATTAATAAAAGCATTGCATGCAAGTGTTTTAGCATGTAAAATTATTTTATTAAGAATGGAGCAAGTGTACATGAAAAAATTATTTTTAAATGTTATCGCCACTATTGCATTAGCTCTTTTTGCAGCACCAGCTATGGCGAATTACGTATTAGAACAAGGACCAGAAAGTTATCCTGACCTTCCAAGCACTCACTGGGCTTATGAAGCAGTAACTTTTTTGACCGATAAACAAGTTGTTGTAGGCTATCCAGATGGCTTATATAGACCTGATCAAAAAGTAACCAGAGGCGAATTTTCAACAATGGTTATTAAAGCGCTAGGCTTATATGAAAAAAATGTGCCATTAGTGTTTGATTATAAAGATACAAAAGGACATTGGGCAGATAGAAATATTCAAGTGGCTTCTTATTATG
>JAZUSV010000014.1:0-3236 GCA_045606885.1 Candidatus Gastranaerophilales bacterium
ATAAAAATTCAAAAAACATCAGCAAGTGTTGGAATGGAGCCTCAAGCGTTTTGTGATATGAATGCAGCCAAGTTTGCTGACGCTTGGAAATTGTTAAACATAAATTATTCTCAATTAATTAGAACAACTGATTGCGAACACAAAAAAATTGTTCAAAAAATATTCAAAAAATTAGTTGAAAAAGGTGACATATATAAACACTCCTACACCGGCTTATATTGTGCAGGTTGCGAATGTTTTGTGTCTGAAAAAGATTTAGACGAAAACGGCTTTTGCCCAAACCACCAAGCAAAACCTGAAGTTGTTGAAGAAGAAAACTATTTCTTCAAATTAACCAAATACAAAGACGCAATTATTTCTCATATTAAACAAAATCCAGACTTCATTGTTCCAAGTTTTAGAGCAAACGAGGTTTTAAATCAATTAGAAAATATTGAGGACATCTCTGTTTCTCGTGTTAAATCAAATGTAAGCTGGGGTATTCCTGTTCTTGATGATGATAATCAAATTATTTACGTTTGGATTGACGCACTATCAAACTATATTACCGCTTTGGGTTATGACACAGAAAATCCAAGCGATAAATTTAAAAAATATTGGCCTGCCGATGTTCAAGTTATTGGAAAAGATATTTTAAAATTCCATTCAATTTATTGGCTTGCTATTTTAATGGCGCTTGAACTTCCACTGCCAAAACACATTTTGGCTCATGGCTGGATTACAATCGATGAAACAAAAATGTCTAAATCATTAGGAAATGTTGTTTCTCCTGCTAGCGTTATGGACTCATTTGAAATGCAAGAACCTGATGCGCTTAGATATTATATGGCTACAGCTGCGCCTTGTGGTAAAGACGGAAATTATTCAGACAACGACTTCAAAGAAAAAGTAAACGCACATTTGGCAAATTCAATGGGCAATTTATTAAATAGAACATTGTCTATGCTTGTTAAATATTTTGATGGCGAAATCAAAGAAGAATTTGTTGTTGACTCACCATTGTTTATAGATTGCAAAAAAACAATTGAAGAAGTAAAACATCATTTCAATTATTATGAAGTAGCCGAAGCTGCTCAAAAAATTACAGAACTTGTTGACAACACAAACAAATTTGTTACAGATAACGCTCCTTGGACATTAGCTAAAGAAGAAAAATGGAGTGAATGCGGACAAGTTTTATATACCGTTTTAGAAGTAATGTGCGTTGTGGTTTCTTTGATTTACCCATATTGTCCAAATATTGCAGCTAAAATGGCTAAACAATTAAACTATGACTTATCTACAAAACTTGATGATATTGAAATTAAAAATATTAAAGTTGGAAAATTAATTTCAAAAGAAGAAATTAGTCCTGTATTTTTAAGATTAGATAGCGAGTTGGCTGATAAATCTAAGAAATAAAAAGAGGCATTTGCCTCTTTTTTTATATCAATTCTTCAAACTTTAAAACTTTACTTTGTTCACCTGTTTCAAGATTTTTCACACTATAAAATCCTTGATTTATCTCATCTTCACCAAGAATAATAGCAAACTTTGCAAGTTTTGAAGCTTTTTCTAGTTGTTTTGCAAATTTTCTTCCTTGCATATCAAAATCAACAATTCTGCCTTGTTCTCTCAGCTTTTGCACAAGTTTAAGCGCTTCTAAGGTGTTTGTTGAAACAACATAATAATCAATTTTTTGAGGTTCAATTTTGTTTACTAAAGTATAAAGTCTTTCAACTCCCATTGCAAAACCAACAGCAGCAGTTGGTTGACCACCAAGCATTTCCACAAGCCCATCATATCTTCCGCCACCGCAAACTGCACTTTGAGAACCCAATGCATTGGACTTAATTTCAAAAACTGTGCGGTTATAATAATCCAAACCTCTTACAAGAAGTTTATTTCTGGAATATTTAATTTTTAAATTATCAAGATAATTTGTTAATTGATTAAAATGCTCCATGCACTTTTCACAAACATAATCTTTTAAAATAACTTCTTGAATTTCAGGAATTTCAAAGATTTTCTGACAGTTTTCATTTTTACAATCCAAAATTCTTAACGGATTTTTTTCGTAGCGCATTTTACAATCTTCACACATATTTTCCAAATGTGGTTTTAAAATTTCTTTAATTGAATTTCTATAATCATTCTTACATTTTGGACAACCAAGAGTATTTAATTCAACTTCTAAATCACCTAAACCAACAGACTTTAAAAAGTTTACTGCCGCCAAAATAACCTCAGCGTCTGCTGTTGCTTCTTTAATTCCAAACATTTCAACGCCAATTTGATGAAATTGTCTTTGTCTGCCAGCCTGTGGGCGTTCATAGCGAAACATTGGTCCAAAATACCAAAATTTTTGAGGTGGACTTTGACGTACAACATTGTGTTCTATGAAAGCTCGAACAACTCCTGCGGTGTTTTCTGGACGCAAAGTAATTGAAGCAGAATCTTTATCGGCGCCACCAACTGAAAAAGTATACATTTCCTTGTTTACAATATCAGTTGAATCACCAACACCACGTGCAAAAAGCTCAGTTGCTTCAAAAATTGGGGTTTTGATTTCACTAAAACAAGCGTTTTGAAAAACCTTTCTTGCATTTTCAACAATCCAATCCCAAGTTAAAATCTCATCGCCAAATATGTCTTTTGTGCCACGTTGTGCTTTAATCATAATTTTTCCTTTATCTGCTTCAAGCTCTATTTTACTATAAACATATTTGTTTTTGTTAACTTTTGTTAAAAAAGAGAACATTTTCCTAAAGTTTAGTTGAAGGAGTGTCGTAAATAATTACATAAGACAATAAAGACAATTAAACAATAAGGAGAAGACAATGAGCTATGAAGTAAACAATGTGAGGTTTGGAAATTATTCCATCGGAAACTCACAACAAGGTAGCCAAAAGAAAGCGAATGAAGGGCAAGTAGGACAAGAGTCTGCGCAACCACAAAATCAGACACAAAGCACTTTTGATCCAAATAGTGTTATGTCTGCTTTAGGAAATATGGGTGCGTACAATTTAATCAGCATCAACAAAGCAGAAGCTCAAGCGGTAAATCCAGCTGATTATTTAAGCGAAGAACGCATGAGTGACATTGAAGCCATGATGGCAGAATTTGAAACCGGAGTTGATGCAATTGGAAATCAAATTGAAGCGGAATTTCCTGGAATGTTTTCAGTTGCAAATAGAAATGCTCTAGCAGCAGAAATATTTGCTGCAGAGTAAGAGAAGTTTTCCTTATTCTCCTCT
>JAZUSV010000015.1:0-3756 GCA_045606885.1 Candidatus Gastranaerophilales bacterium
TGTCGTCGTTTGTCCCTAAAAGTATAACTTGTTTGCCTTTTTCAAGCAGTCCTTGTATTAAGTTTTTCCAAAAATCAATTTTAGGACACTTGTAAATATTTTTTGAAATTGACATTTTTGATACGCCTGGGTGTATGCAAATGTAGTTGTTTTGCTTTAATTCGTTTGGAAGTATAAATTCTTCATTAATTTCGATTGTTGGGTCTTTATATTCGCTTTTGGTGATTGGCTTAACTAAATCGTGATACATTTTTCCTGCGTATTGATTTTCGTTTAGTTGAACTTTTTTTGTCAAAAGAAAACCTGTTTTTGAATTGTATCCTATTCTTTCTTTAATCCCTGTTAAAAATAGAATGATTGCAACTAGCGGATTTTTGCCACTTGAAATTATGCAATCAAAATTTTTAGACCAAGTTGAAATAATAAAATTTAAGATGTTAAAATATTTTTTTAATCCTGAAGCTTTGATGTCAACACAAATAACCTCGTTTATTTTATTTGAAAGGTTTTTTATGCTTTTTGAGCGAGGCTCTAGTGCAAGTGTAATTTTTGCGTCAGGATAATCTTTTTTAATTGAATCAATTGTGGGTAAAAATAAGATTTCATCCCCAATTCCACCGTAATTAATTAATAAAATATTTTTGTAATTTTTCATATTTTAATTATCTGTTTTAATTTTTTTAAGTCAATCTATTGACTTTAAAGTTTGTTGTTGGTAAATTTGAATTTGCGATATTTCGCATATGACCTTCTCGGAATGCAGCAAGGACTCCTCGCTAGTCAGGAGGTGCGCAAATCCCGAGAGAATAGAAAAGAATTTAAATAACAATTGAATATTTTTTCGGGATGTAGCGCAGCTTGGTAGCGCACCTCGCTTGGGACGAGGGGGTCGCAGGTTCGAATCCTGTCATCCCGACCATTTAAAATCCACTCTTTATAGAGTGGATTTTTTAGTTATGCTAGATTTAATATCCTTAAATAAATTTATTTGAGCTCAGCCAATAAAATCATACATTTATATTGAAGTTTTTATAATGTTTGATAAAATTCATTAAAAATTATAAAATTATCCTCAGAGGTGATTATGCGAAATCTAAATATTAAAACTTCAAACTTTCCTATAGCATTTGGCGTAATGTTTACAATAATTCCCCTGTTATTCATGGCAGTGGCAGTTGGTATGCTAACTTCTTCAATTAGCACTAAAAAAAATACCGACGCAAGTACTATTGCAACAAGGGTTGAAATTCGTTCGTATTGGTCAAAAGATTCAGATGGTCATAGAAAGTTGATGTATAAACCCGTATTTTACTATGACGTTAATAATAAAATATATACCTGCGCATCAAAAGTTGCTACAAATTGGAAACCAAATATTGAAAAACCTGTTGTGTTTTATAATTCCCAAAATCCTAAAATATGCATGAGTGAATATGGTTCTAAATCCGATTTTGTATTTTCGCTTTTTTTCCTTCTTTTTCCTTCGATATTTTTGTTTATTGGAATACCAATTCTTAAAGCTGGTATTATACAAAGTTATAGATTAAAAATGTTGGCAAAAAGTGGAGAATTAATAAAGAATCTTCCTTGTCAAATCGTACCTTCGAATTGTACCTATAATGGCAGACGTGGTTACACGATTGAAATTGAATATAATGGAATGAAGCTTGAAAGCGAACCTAAGTTTGATATCGACGCAAGAAGACAAACTGCAGATTTGTTGATTGATCCAATGAATTCTGATGTTTATTTCATTGGTTATGACATTGCTTAAAAACAATCCCTAATTAGTGCCAGCGCTTGGTTTTCGGTTTCTATATCTCGATAACACATATCAGGAATCTCACCAACATTAATGCTTTTTGCTCCTATGATAGCGTTGGATGGAATATTATCCATGTACAAAATTTCTAATGCTTTATCGGAATTTTTGCCAAATTCTTTCATTGATATTCCATTTGACAGTTCTTTTGCAAAATTTGGAAGATATATGTCGTTAGCTATATCTTTTTCCAAGTTCGAATCAGGATTTAATTTTTCATATAAATTTCTTAGTGCAAAATATTCATCTACCTCTTCTTGGGGTTGTCTAAAAATTCTAAATTCGCCATCAAAGACATCATGCTGATTTCTGAATTTTAGTTTTCTTGGGTCTAAATCTGATGTTTTAATTTTTGTGACAACTATATCTCCACTTGAGTCTTTGTCGCAAAATTGCAACAAAGCGGTTAAAAATGAACGTTCTGACCTCCCGTTGTTAAGGGTATTCCAGCGAGTTAAATAATTCTGACCGTCTATTAGAAAAACTGCTTGGTTTCCTTCTTTTTTAAGAAGCTTATCTGATGTTGATGTTTTAATTTGTCCACTTGACATTATTGCATCATAATTGCTTTTTGAAGTTATATGATAAAAATATTCGGGTAAACTTTGGCTTTGATTATTTTTTACAGCCCTTGGGCGTGCTGTTTTTGCAATTTTTTTACCTAAAACATTTCCTGATGAATCATAGCTAATAATTTTTTCAATGTTTTTTCCGCTTGCGTCATAGATTTTCTTGGTATAGCTTCCATTTGCTTTGTGAACTATATCGTACAATTTTGTACCTTTTTTAGAAAAAATGGTTTCAACTATCTTGTCTCCAATTCTTTTTTTATGATACAAAGTTGTTCCGTTTACTCTTTGTATTTTAGATTCGCCTATTGCTTCAACAAGGTATAATATTATTTTGTTGTCGCTATTTGTCTCATACGATATTAACCCAGGAGTGCGCACAAAAACATCTTTAACTGGTCTTAATTTGTTTAACATTCTAGAAAAAATATTTAATCTAGCTTTTGGCGTGGTTATATTTGATACATTTGTGCCTAAATTTGATATGTAATTGTTGATACTACTAATGCTACCCATGTTGCTTTTTCCTTTTTAATTTTCTTCTTTTAGTTTTTGATAATAGTATTCAATAAGCGTTAAGCTCGAGTCTTCTTCTGATTTTTTGTTTATTAATTCTTCAAAATTATCGTTTGCCCATTCAACTTCTTGTGCTGTTAATAAACCATCTTGGTTGCTATCAACTGCTAAAATATAAGCAGCATATTCTTGAGAAGAAATCGTTTTGTCATCGTCATCAAGATTTAGAGTTTTTATCATATCGGAAATAGTTTCTAAATCTGTATCAAGATAACTATTAAATTCTTTGGCGGTTAGTTTTCCGTTTATGTTATCTTCTGTCTTGTTTGCTATCGAATAAGCTTTTTCAATTGCGCCAAAATCGGCTTTGGCAAAATTTAGTGCTGCTAAATTGATGTCGTCATTTTCATCACTATATCTTAATCCACCATTTTCATAGATTTCTAACTGATAGATGTCTTGTTGTGTTATACAGCCTCTTCTTCCTGAAATTCCTGTGGCTAATTCAGAATAATCTTTACAGTCTTCATCATAATATGGTTTTCTAAAGCCACGTGCTGCGCTTTGTCTTACTTCATCATCTTTAAAGATGTTGTTGCAATTTTTGCCGTTGAATAATCTTTCAAGCCAAGAATAGCCCTTCATGTCGCTTTGGTCGATATAACTTACCGATTCAAACTTTCTTGTTTCTTCAAGATCGTCTACAAGTTCAGTAAAATCTTCCAACATAACCGTCAAAGCAGTTTTATTGTCCTCTTTTAAGCTTTGTTCATGAGCTTTTTGATGAATTTTGTTGTCGTGGTCAATATCGTCCCACTCAAATGTTTTATATTCGCCCCAAACCATCCT
>JAZUSV010000016.1:0-5299 GCA_045606885.1 Candidatus Gastranaerophilales bacterium
AGTGATTGTTTTTTTAGTCATGTTATATATCCCTTCCGTTTTACTCTCCTAAGTTAATAAAATTATAATACAAACATTGCAAAATAAATTTTAAATTAAAAAACAAAAATATATTTTTATGGTAAAATGCCTTTATTAATAAAAAATAGGGAGAGAATAGTATGTCAAATTTGGAAAAATATACAAATGCTTTTTGTGAAACTTTTGGTATTGAAGCAAATGAAACAAAAGGTCTAAAATATCAAGCGATTGAAGCATGGGATTCAGTAGGTCACATGGGTCTTGTTGCAGCTATTGAAGACTCTTTTGACATTATGCTTGAAGCAGATGACATTATTGACTTGTCTTCATTTGAAAAAGGACAAGAAATTCTAAAAAAATATAATATTGAAATGTAGGAAGAAAATCTAAGCTCTTATGGCAGAAGAAATTATTTTAAAAAATCTTGATGTAATGCAAATTCAAGAATATCAACAAAACAGACCACCTTTGCTTTTTATTGATAAAATAACAGAGGCAGTTGCGGGTAAATATGCAACAGGATATAAAAACTATACTTACAATGAATGGTATTTTCCTGCGCATTTTGAAGATGAGCCAAATGTGCCCGGATTTGTGCAAATTGAAACCCTTACTCAAGTTTTTCTTATGACATTTTTAACTTTTCCTGAAAACAAAGGTAAAAAAACAGGCTTTGTTCAAGTTAAAAATGCAAAATTTAAAAGAAAAATTGTTCCTGGAGATAGGCTTGATATAAAAGCGGAGCTTACTTCGTATCGAAGAGGATTAGCGCAAGGCTTTGTTAAAAGCTATGTTGATGATGAGCCGGCATGTGAAATCGAGCTTGTTGTTGCTGTTCCTGATATTATGACTCAATTTAGACCAAAGGCTTAAATTATGCGTGTTGCTGATTATATAATGCAAAGAATTGCTCAAGCAGGAGCAAAACATCTTTTTATGGTAACAGGACGTGGTGTTCTTTATCTTTCTGATGCTGCCGCTAAAAATGAAAATATTTCTTGCATAAGCGTTCATCATGAGCAAGCTGGTGCTTATGCTGCTATGGCGTATGCGCAATATAATGAAAAATTAGGTGCATGTTTAGTTTCAACAGGTTGCGCTATGACTAACGCTATAACCCCTTTGCTTTGCGCTTGGCAAGATGAAGTTCCTATGATAGTAATTTCAGGGCAAAATATGCTAAATGAAACAGTTAACTATACGAGACTTCCTATAAGAACGTATGGTCAGCAAGAAGCAAATATTATAGAAATAGTTAAACCTATCACAAAGTATGCAAAAATGGTAACAAACCCTCAAGATATAGCTACTATAATGGATGAAGCTCTTTTTGAGGCGCATAATGGAAGAAAAGGACCTGTTTGGATTGATGTTCCTCTTGATATTCAAAATGCGAGGGTTGAAGAAGAGCAACTGCAAAGATTTAACGGTATAAATACAAATCCTAAAATTTCAGATACTGACTTAGATGAAATTTGTGAAAAATTAAACAACTCAAAACGCCCCGTAATTCTTTTTGGAAGTGCTATTCGCTCATCTGGAGCAACTGAAATATTTAAAACATTTGTAGAAAAAAATAATTACCCTGTTGTTTATACAGGCTCTTCAGTTGATATTTACGGCACGCAAAATAAGCTTTCCATGGGCGTTTTAAGCGCAATGGCAGGAAATCGTGCAGCTAATTTTGCTGTTCAAAATTCTGATTTTATTCTTGTTTTGGGAAATAGATTAACTGCAATGGCAACGGGAAATTCTCCTGAAAAATTTGCGAGAGAAGCTGAAATTTACACCGTTGATATTGACCCAAATGAGCATAAAAAAGAAAACATCAAAATAGATAAAAACATAGTTGCAGATGTAAAAGATGTTCTTGAAAAATTAAATCAAAAAAAATTAAAAGAAACGTCGCTTGATTGGCAAAACAAGTGTCTTGAATGGAAAAAAGTTTTTCCAAAATGCGAAGATTTTTATAAAAAAGAACCAGAAGTTGATTTGTATCAGCTTGCTGAAGCCCTATCAAACAAAATGTCCAATGATGATGTTTTAGTGACAGATGCTGGCTTAGAAGAGCTTATCATTCCAACAAATACAACCTTTAGCGAAAACCAAAGAGCATTGCACCCTGTTAACCAAGGAGCTATGGGGTATGCACTACCTGCTGCGATTGGCGGATATTTGGCAAGCAACAAAAACACAATTGTTGTTGTGGGTGATGGTTCTATAATGATGAATTTACAAGAACTTCAAACGATTACACATAATAAATTGCCAATTAAAATTATAGTTGTAAATAATAATTGCTACGCTGTTATTAGAAAACGTCAAGTTGATTTATTTAGAACAAGAACCGTGGGAACAGATAAAGATAATGGCATTTCTTGTCCTGATTTTGAAAAGGTTGCAAATTGTTTCGATTTTAAATATGTGAAAATAAATTCTAACAATGAAATTAACAAGCTTGATGAAGTGTTGAAGTTGAACGAATCTGTAATATGTGAAATTATTGGAAAAGAAGACCAAAAATATTTGCACAGTTCATATCGAAGAGACAAAAATGGCAAATTTGTACAACCGCCACTAGAAGACCAATCACCGTTTATGGATAGAGATTTATTTTTATCTCAAATGGTAATTGAACCAATCGATTTGTAAGGAGAAAAAATGGCAGAATTAAAATTATCAGACGGCAAAATAATTGGTGATTATAAAACACCTTATGTTATAGCAGAAGTAAACTCTAGCCATAATGGTAGTGTCGAAACAGCTCGTGAAATGATAAAAGCAGCATTTGACTCTGGTTGCGATTGTGTAAAATTTCAATCTTGGTCGCCTGAATCTTTGTATTCTAAAAGTTACTATGATAAAAACCCTATTTCAAAAAGAATAGTTCAAAAATTCTCCCTAAATGCGCAACAATTGCTTGATATGGCAAATTATTGCCATGAAATCGGAATTGGTTTTTCTTCTACTCCGTATTCTAATGAAGAAGTCGATTTTCTTGTTGATGAGTGCAAAATTCCGTTTATAAAAATTGCTTCAATGGAAGTTAATAACCCTGATTTTTTAGAATACATTGCTAAAAAAGGTGTGCCAATTATATTATCAACAGGCATGGCAGAGCTTGAAGAAGTTAAAAAAGCAGTTAAAACAATTGAAGAAGCTGGAAATAAGCAAATTTGTCTTTTGCATTGCATTTCAATTTATCCTGCTGCAGCTGAAACAATTAATTTGAACAACATTTCAATGTTAAGAAAAGAATTTCCAAATTATCCTATCGGTTTTTCAGACCATACATTAGGCTATGGTGTTGCTTGTGGCGCAGTTGCACTTGGTGTTTCGGTAATTGAAAAGCATATTACTCTTGATAAAACCAAAATGGGTATGGATAACAACATGGCAATTGAGCCTGATGAGATGAAGGCTTTAATCGAAAATTGTAAAAATGTTCAAAAAGCAATGGGCTCTTTTGAAAGAATTGTAACTCAAGCTGAATATGAGCAAAGATTAAAAATGAGAAGAAGTATTATTGCAACAAAAGATTTAAGCGCAGGAACAATTTTAACAAAAGATATGCTTAGCGCAAAACGCCCAGGGGATGGAATTTCTCCTGAAAAAATGAATAGCATTATCGGTAAAAAATTAAAAAAAGATATCTGTGCAGATTGTTTAATTTTTGAAGAAGATATTGAATAATGGATTGTTTTAAATTTGGTAATTTAACAATATATCGTTCAGTTTTTGAATACATAAATTCTAATATGTATGCGCTAATTGAAAATTCGCAGGCTCTTATTGTTGATCCCCATGAAGATAATGAGCTTTTGGAATATTTAAAAGATGTTAAAAACATAACGATATTATTAACCCACGAACATCCTGACCATATTTCAGGCATATATTGGCTTCAAGAAAAATTTAAAACCACTTTAGTTTGTACAAAATATTGCGCAAACTATATTTCTCAAGAAAGAAATGTTCGCCCAATTTTAATTACCTTCGTGCTTGAAGAAAGAGATAGATTAAACGGCACAAATTTGCTTGAAAAATTTAATAATAATTTTGTTGCTCGTACATATTTGGCTGATGTGACTTTTGAAAAAGAATACAAAATGAATTGGTGCAATCATAATATTGAATTTTTTGAAATTTTAGGGCATTCCAAAGGTTCGTGCGCCATAATTATTGATAACAATATTGTTTTTACAGGGGATTCTTTGATGAAAGATTTGCCTGTAATTACAAGATTTCCAGGTGGAAATAAAAAATTATACATTAGCGAAACTCTTCCAAAATTAGAAAATAAACTACAAGCTGAAATGATGATTTTAGCTGGACATGGTGAACCTTTTAAGCTAAAAGAAATTATGCAAGATAATAAAATTTTAGTCGATTTTAGATAGAGTTTCTAATTTATTATCTATAAATTCTTTTGTCACAGATGTTTGCCAGCTAATACCTTCTAAACGAGAAGAATTGATTGCTGTTGCTGGATTGCCAATTATTACACTACCTTCTTTTTCAAAATTTCCTCTTACAACAGAACCCCAACCAACTATGCTATTTGGAGCGATTTTGGTATTTTTTAAAATTGTAGAATTTCCCCCAATCCAACAATGGTTTCCTATGTCTATATATTTAGCGTAGTTAATTATTTTGCCTTCTTTTGAAAAAATTGGATGAGCGTCTGTGTTCCAAATTTGAATACCAAAAGAAATTAAGCAATCATTTCCAATGGTTACTGATGAATTTGAATGTCTCATGTTTACATAAACAGACTCACATGAGACATTTGAACCTACGATAAGTTTTGTGTTCTCGATTTTGCCGCCATTTGAACGATTTAATCCGCAAGCAACACTGAAAGTTTGTGAAATATAAAATCCGTCCCCAATAACAATTTCGCAATTTTCACAATAACAAGACAGTATAATTTTGCCTGCTGAGCTTGGTGAGATTTTGCCGATTTTTATTTTATTGTTATGACAACCGTTTAAATCTAAAATCACCTTATCTTTTGATGATTTATCAATAATTACTACGTTATCGCCATAATTATTTTGTGTTTTAGAACTTAATCTGAAGTTAAACTTTACGCCTAAAATCTTTATAATTTTATGTGTGGTTGTTTTTTCAGATGAAATAAATATTTTAACAATTCTTTTAAATACATTTTTCATATTGGTGTACATGAAATGAGTTTTTTATTTTAAAGTAATCATATCATGATTAGAAAGAATGTCAATTTAGCCATTTCAAGCAATTTAAAAATTCAAAATTA
>JAZUSV010000017.1:0-3262 GCA_045606885.1 Candidatus Gastranaerophilales bacterium
CCTAAGACCGCTTGGCCTCCGACTTAAGATTTCCAACTCTGGCTTCATTTTTTGCATCAGGGGATAGATAAATATAAAAAAGAATAATAAAAAAGAAACAAAAGGAAGTTATATGATCAAAATTACAAAAAAGGAAATCAATCAGCTGATTCCATATGAAAACAATCCAAGAATCAATGATGATTCAGTGGATTTAGTTGCAAACTCAATAAAAAGATTTGGCTTTAAAAATCCAGTTATCATTGACAGGAATAATGTCATAATTGCCGGACATACAAGAATCAAAGCATCAAAAAAACTTGGCATCAAAGAGATTCCATGTGTTGTTGCAGATGATCTAACTGAAGAAGAAACAAAAGCTTTGAGATTGGCTGATAATAAAACACAAGAACTTTCTACATGGGAAGATAGCATTCTTGAAATGGAGCTTGGAGATATTAAAGAAATCAACATGGAAGAGTTTGGATTTGAAACACCAGAATTTGATGTTGAAGCTGAAGAGGATGATTTTGACATAGAGTTTCCAGAAAAGCCAAAATCACAAAAAGGACAAATCTGGAAGCTTGGGAATCATAGATTAATGTGTGGAGATGCAACATCATTGGAGGATGCCAAAAAACTGATGGATGGCAACAAAGCAGATTTGGTTTTTACAGATCCACCATACAATGTATCTCTTGGAAGCAAAAACAAAGTTCTGAACAAAATGGATCACGAAAAGAGAGGACATAGGATAGAAAGAGAAATAATAAGCGATGAAGGAATGAGCGATTCAGAAATTGGAGAGAAATTGTGGAAACCAGCGTTCCAAAATATGTCAGATAATGCAAAAGATGATTGTTCTATTTATGTAACAATGCCACAAGGTGGAACACACATGATGATGATGATGATGGCAGATGCTTCATGGCAAGTCAAACATGAATTGATGTGGTTAAAAAATCAACCGACATTTTCAATGGGAAGATTGGATTATGACTATAAGCATGAGCCAATAATGTATGGATGGAAAAAAGGACACAATTTCTATGGGAATGGACAATTCACAAAATCAGTGTGGGAAATTGATAAACCAAGAGAAAGCAAACTGCATCCTACAATGAAACCCATTGAATTAATAGCAAATGCTCTTTTAAACTCCAGTGAAAAAAATGATGTTGTGATAGATTTCTTTGGTGGATCTGGATCAACATTGATTGCTTGTGAACAGCTGAAAAGAAAATGCTTTATGATGGAATTAGATCCAAATTATTGTGATGTAATAATTCAAAGATGGGAAGAATATACAGGAGAAAAAGCTGAATTAATATGAAGATATACATCAGCGGATCAATGACAATGTGCATTGATAAATACAAAAAACTATTCACTAAAAAAGCAGAGCAACTTGAATCAAAAGGACACATTGTTATTAATCCGGCAACATTGCCAATTGGATTGGATAATGAAAAATATATGCCAATTTGCCTTGCAATGATTGATGGTGCAGAAGCAGTCTATTTGTTTAATGATTGGGAGAAGAGCAAAGGTGCATTGTTGGAGAAGGCATACGCTGAATATCAAAACAAAAAAGTAATTATTGAAAATGACAAAAAGACAATGGAAAAATAGAATAATAAAAGCTTGTGATGATGCCGGAACTTATGAACAACATTTTGATTTCATAATTGATACACTTGCATCAATACTGGAAAAAAGAGATGAAACTGAAAAACAATATATCCAGACCGGATCACATCCAATTGTTAAATACACAAACAAAGGTGGAGCAACAAATCCAACAAAAAATCCAGCTCTTGTGATGTGGGATGATTTGAACAAATCTGCTCTGGCATACTGGAGAGATCTTGGATTGACACCAGCCGGATTGAAGAAGCTGAAAGGAGACAATGTTGACACCAGTGAAGAGTCACCACTGGTGAAAGCAATCAGAGAAATTGGATGAAAAGAAAATAAAATCAAAACACTTCCATGAAGTCATGAAATTTGCAAAAGACATCCAATCCGGAAAGAAACTTGCAAATCTGGAACAAAGGCAAATGGTTGAAAGATTTCTTTCAGATCTTGAAAGAGATGATTTGGTTTTGTCTATCAAGGATGCCGATTGGATAATTGAGATCATTGAAAGAACAATCAAACATCAAAAAGGGGAAGCTCTTGATGGAACACCAATGAGGGGGAAACCATTTCTTCTTCAGCCATTTCAAAAGTTTGTTTGTTACAATCTGGAAGGCATCAGATGGAAAGAAACAGGAATTGTCAAATATACAGAAGCACTTTTGTTTTTCCCAAGAAAAAATGTTAAAACAACATTTGCTTCAGCTTTGTCTTGGGCTTTGGGTTTGAAATATAGAAAAAGCACTTCCAATTGTTATATATCAGCAACATCACTTCAACAGTCAATGGAGTCTTTTGAATTTCTGGTTTATAACATCAAAGAAATGGGAGAAGAAGATGTTGATGGTGGATGCTTCCACATAATAAACAACAACAATGAACATTCAATAAAAGGAAACCTTGGAGATGGATCTTCATACATTAGAGCATTGGCATCATCACCAGATAAACAAGATTCATTCAATGCCAATCTTTCAATCCTTGATGAAGTTCATGCATATAAGAAAACAAAACAATATTCATTGTTCAAAGAAATGATGAAATCATATAGTCAGAAACATCTGATTGCTATTTCATCAGCCGGAGACAATGCACAAGGTTTTCTTGGACAGCGTTTAAAATATTGCAGAAAGATCCTTGATGGAACAGTCAAAGATGAATCATATTTTGTGTTTTTAGCTTGTGCAAATCCTGAAGAGGATGGGAGCATTGATTATACAAATCCAAAAATACATGAAATGGCAAATCCATCCTATGGAGTCACAATCAGACCAGAAGAAATATTAAATGATTCATTACAAGCACAAAATGATCCACAAGCAAGAAAAGATTTTCTTGCAAAAAGTCTGAATGTTTACACAAACAAAATGACTGCATATTTCAACATTGAAGAGTTCAGAAAATCTGATGAAAAATACAATTGGACTCTTGAAGAATTGTCAAAGCTTCCTGTTGATTGGTTTGGTGGTGCAGACTTATCCAAACTCCATGACTTAACAGCAAGTGCATTGGTTGGAAATTATAAAGGAGTTGACATAATCATCACTCATGCATTCTTTCCAATTGTAATGGCAACAGAAAAGGCTGAACAAGATAATATTCCCTTGTTTGGATGGGAAGATGATGGATGGCTGACAATGTGTAA
>JAZUSV010000018.1:0-1585 GCA_045606885.1 Candidatus Gastranaerophilales bacterium
CTTCAGAGTAAAGCACTGCTTTCTTCACTTTTTGCACAACAATTTTCATAAATTCACTCTCAATTTGTTTTTCTTCATTATAACAAAAACACAAAAAATATCAAAAGAAATAGCTTATACTTTTCATTTGAATTTTTATGTCGAATATTGTCGTTTTTTTATTAAAATTAAAAAACTATATTTACATTTAAAATTTATGGTACTATAATGTAATTGACTATAATATTTTTGCATAGATGTTATACATAGGGGGAATATAAATGGACGAATTAAAAACAGAAGTTTCTGAAGAAGTTGAAATCAAAGAAGTTTCGCTTGCAGACACAACAGAGGCTCCAAAAAAGAAAAAATCTATTGACTGGCTCAAGGTGGGTGTTGCAGGCACACTTGCATGTTCAGTTTTGTCATTAGGTCTTTCTTGTGCTGCTCTTATCACAAAAAACAAAGATAATGACAGCAAGAGCGGTCAATCATCAGATTCCGTTAATCACGGTGCTGGCATTTCAGTTAGCAAAGATGGCTATTTGGTGATCAATGGCAAAAAAACCAATATCAAATCAAATGGAACAACAAACGACATCGTTGATGCTCAAATCATCCCACAAGACAAATGGGGCATCGCAACAACCATTCAATTTGTTTATAGCGATGGCATGGTTGTTGAAACAGAAGAACAAATCAATGTTTTAAGAGACAACTATTATGAAGTTTCATCTCTTGACGACCTTCAAACATTGCAATCTTATGGTGTTTCAAGAGTTAGACTTGCAAACTCTCTTAGCGTGGCAACACCACTCACCTTCAACAAAAACCTTGAAATCGACTTAAACAGAAAAACATTGCTTTACACAGCAACAACCCCAATCAAGGTTAAACATAACACAGCACTTAGAATTGACAACGGAAACCTTAACATTTCAACAACAAAAGGTCTCTTGCTTGAAGGTGCAAATTCAACCCTTGAAATTTTTGACACAAAGATTTCTGCAAACGGAATCGTTGCAGAAATTGCAGGCAATGAATCAAAACTTGAACTTGTAGATTCAAAAATCACAGCAAAAGAAAACAATAATTCATCAATGTTTAAGGTTTCTTCATCAAATTCAAAAATGATTGTTGAAGATACCCAAATTTCATGCAACAATCAAATGATTGAATCAACAGATAATGCAAATGTTGATTTGTCTGTAACAGATCTCACTCTTGAAAGTGCTGACACAGTAGTTACTGGCGGAACATTTGCTTACAACCCAATGACTCTTGGCTTTGTTGCTGATGGATATCAAGTGTTCAAAGTTGACAACACTTGGGTTGTTGAAGATTGCTTGGCAGATGTAATTGCGGCAGCAGACGCTGGTTCAACAATTGCTCTTGAAGCTGACACAACCATTCCAACAACAATTAACATTGCAAAAGACATCACCATTGACCTTAATGGACATGAAATCACAGCAAGCACAAAAGCATTCAACATCACAAATGGTGAAGTTGAAATCGATAACGGAACAATTCAAACAACAACTGCTCATGCTCTTTATGTAGACGCAACAGCAGCTGGTGCAGACCTTACACTTCGTCTTGGCTC
>JAZUSV010000019.1:0-9757 GCA_045606885.1 Candidatus Gastranaerophilales bacterium
AGGAGTTGTTGTATAAACTCTTGTGCAAACCCCACGTCTTTGAGGACAGCTTGTAAGAGCTGGTGATTTAGTTTTATCTATTTGTTTTTGTCTTTCACGTTTAATTAATTGATTAATTGTAGGCATATTTTCCCCTTAATAATAGTTTACTGTATTTTCTATTTCACAATAAACAAGGTTTGAAGTCAACATATTTTTTCTTTTTTCGGGTTTTTTCATCTAATTTTTCTTAACAAAACTAAATAATTCATACATTTTTTTGTTAACAATTATTTAAAAATATTTTATAATTCAAATTATGAAGGATAGGAAGATTTTAGACAAGCTGGAGCACGATTTAAGTCATTTCATGATAAGTGAAATGTGTAAAAACGACCCAACAAAACGTGGTTCAGCCGAAATGTACAAATATAAAGGTTTAAGCATTTCTGTTGACGAAAAATCAAAAGAAAAAGATAAAATTGTCAACGTAAGAATTGGTGTTTTAGAGGCTCAATTTAAAGTGGGTTCTTGCGATAAAACTTCAGGCTCACTTGCACCAGAAGACGAGAAAGCTGTTCGACTTTGGCTAACTCAATCTGATAATTCACATCAGTTGATGAGGGTTTTTACAAAAGAAACAAAGAAAAAACAAATTGCAATTGTCCCATTTGATTTAGAAGAATACTATGTTAATTCTTAAAATTTTCTAGCAATTGAGCACTGTAGCTTTCAAACCTATCTTCAATAATTGCTTTTCTTAAATCTTTAACAAGATTAAGAAGAAAGTGAATATTATGTATGCTTAAAAGTGTTGCAGCCGTAGCTTCTTGCGTTTTATATAAATGTCTTATGTATGCTTTTGTATGATTTTTACAAGCATAGCAATTGCAATTTTCATCTAATGGCGAAAAATCATTTTCGTATTGCTTATTTTTAATTATTTTGTTTCCTTGATAAGTGAAAAAAGTTCCATGTCGAGCGTTTCTTGTTGGAAGAACGCAATCAAACATATCAACACCATATTTTATGCCATTGATTAAATCAACAGGGGTACCAACGCCCATTAGATACCTTGGCTTATTGAACGGCAATAATGGTGCCGTAACTTCTGTTATATGGTTTTTAACATCTGTTGGCTCACCAACAGAAACTCCGCCAATAGCATATCCTACTGCGTCAAATTTTGAAACAAATTCAGCACTTTCTTTTCGTAAATCATCAAAAAAAGCTCCTTGAACAATCGGGAAAAGTGCTTGATTATAGTTTTTATGAGCTTCAAAACAGCGCTCTAACCAAGATTTTGTTTTGTCTAGTGCACTTCTTGCTTGTTTGTAATCACAAGGATATGGAGCACATTCATCGAAAGCCATAATAATATCAGCACCCAAATCTTCTTGAATTTTCATTGAAATTTCAGGTGAAATAAAATGTTTTGAGCCATTTTTTGGATCTTGAAAATGCACACCATCATTGGTAATTTTTCTTAACTTTGCAAGTGAAAATACTTGGAAACCTCCAGAATCGGTTAAAATTGGTTTATCCCAATTCATCCAACCATGCAAACCGCCCGCACTTTTGACAAGTTCGGTCCCAGCTCTTAAATACATGTGGTATGAATTTGCAAGAATAATTTGAGCACCTGTAGCTTTAACTTGATCAAATGTCATCATTTTAACAGCACTGTTTGTACCAACAGGCATAAATATTGGTGTTTCAATTATTCCATGTGGTGTAGTAAAAAGTCCGGCTCTAGCATTGCTTTGAGTCGAACTTTTAACTAATTCAAAATTAAAAAAATCTTTATAGCTCATTAATTATTCGCCTAGTTCATCAAGAACTAATTCAAACATGTTTTTATAATTTGTGCAATATTCTTCTTCTTTGAAGTATAAATTTAATTCTCTTTGCGCGCTTTCAGGACTATCTGACGCATGTACAAGATTTGTTGCTGAAAAAGATGAAAAATCTGCTCTAATTGAACCATCGTCGGCTTCATCTGGATTTGTTTTGCCAACAAGATGTCTAACGCCTTTAATTGCGTTTTTTCCTTCTACAGCCATAGCAACAATTGGACCCATTGTAATAAATTTAATCAATTTTTCATAAAATGGCTTACCAAAATGTTCTTCGTAATGCTTTGCAGCAAGCTCAGGCGTAACGTTAATCAATTTCATTGCAACGATTTTGTATGATTTATCTTCAAATCTTTGCAAAATTCTTCCTATTAATCCTCTTTTAACTCCGTCTGGCTTAATTGCCACAAATGTTCTTTCCATGATTACCTCTATTAACTATACTCTTCAATTAGAGCATATTTTTCAAAAAAGCGCAAACTTATGCTTTTAATCTAGTCCACTTTAAGTAAATTTTTATTAAATACTTTTTTCAAAATATCTTTTTTATTATAATAAAGTTATCAAATTAGTGGGAGTTTATAATGTACAAAAATGGCAATTCAGGCTGTTTATATGGTAGTGTAAAGAAAAACTATAGATCAAATGACTATTATTCAAACATAAACACTTCGGTTGCACTTGGAAAATCACAAGTTCCAATTAAGCACAAACAACTTGCATCTAATTATGTTTTAATTAAGAAAATCTTTGGCTCTTGCGCTGCAGTAATCCCTATAACAAATGCAGATAGAGCAGTATTGTCAAGACACGGTTTTATGCCATTAGAACATACATCAATCTCTCAAATCAACAGACAAATTGAACAACTAAAAGCTTGGTCAAATAGTGGAGATATTCTTCTTGGCGCTTATGCAAATGAGCTTTTTGAAATAAGAATAAAAGAATTAAAATATTTAAGACTTACAATCAGCACAGGAAGATCAATCGAATTTCAAGACGGCTGGGAAGCATTAGAAAAATATATAGAATATATTGCAAGATAATAATTACAATTTTAAAAAATTAAAAATTGTAAAGTTATACGCAAAAAATTATATTGATAATTTTTAATTTAATGGTATTTTCTATACTAAGGAGGCAATATATGAACAAAACTATTTCATTATTACTTTTCGCTTTACTAGCGCTTAATATTCCAGCAATGGCTAAAGATAGAATCAGTCCTGTTGCTCACACACAAGAATATTATGAAATGAACGCAGCTGATGAAAATTTCGATTTTTCAAACACAACTCAATATCTTACTGAAGAACAATTAAAAGATGCTGAAGAAATTGACGAAATCGACGACAAAGCAGGATTTTGGGCTAGAATTATCAACTCAAGCCACTTCTCATCAGGAACTGCTACAAAAACATACATTCCAATAAACAAAGTTCAAAAATAACGAATATTTGACTATTCTGCAAACACGTCTTTTGTTTCGTGCTGTTTAATTTCTTCTAGTGCTTCCGGAAGAATATTTACAAATATTTCAACTAAATTAGGGTCAAATTGCTTGCCTGCACCTTGTTGTATTATTTTTACAGCTTCTTCAGTTGATAAGCTGTCTCTGTATGCTCTATTTGAAACCATAGAATCATAAGCATCTGCAATTGCGATAATTCTTGAACCCAAAGGAATATCTTCCCCTTTTAGTCCAAAAGGATAGCCGCAACCGTTATAATATTCATGGTGATATTTAATAATTTCAGTAATTTCATAAAGTTGTTTGATGTCTTCTAAAATTTTAACACTGTAATGAACGTGCATTTTTACTTTTTCATATTCATCATCAGACAATTTTTGCGTTTTGTTTAAAATTTCTTCTGCAACACCAATCATACCAATGTCATGCAACAAACCTGCAAGCTCAATTTGGCTAACCTCAGCAGGAGATAAAGACATTTTATTAACGATTTTTAAAGCATAAAAAGCAACTCGTCGACTTCTTCCCAATGTAAAAGAATCTTTAGCGTCAAGCGCTTCAATAATTGCCTTTACAGTGCCTGAGAATAAATCTTTTAAGTCTGTAATGAGATTTTCATTGTCCATTTTTAATTGATAGCACTCAAGTGCTGCTTCAACTATCATCAATAATTCATCAGGAGTAAAGGGTTTTTTAATATATCTATAAATTTTTGCGTAGTTGATTGCATCAATTAAAATTTTAACATCAGAATAAGCAGTAACTAGCAATCTCATTGTTTTTGGATACAAATCATTTACTCTTTTTAAAAATTCAACCCCATCCATCAATGGCATTTTGTGGTCTGATAAAATACAATCAAATTGTTCGGTTTTTAAAATTTCAAGAGCTTCAATTGCATTATGAGCTTTTGTGATGTTATATTTTGCACGAAGAGTACGATATAGAAGAGCTAGGTTATCTTCTTCATCATCAACTATTAAAATTCTATATTTTTGCTCTTCCATTAACCCTTAACTCCGTTTTCTTTGTGTAAATCTCTAATAATTTCTTCTTGTGCTATGCTTCTATCTTCATGGCTAATTGGCAAAGTGATTGTAAATTTAGTGCCTTTACCAATTTCAGACTCAACCTCGATTTTGCCGTGGTGGTCGTTAATTACACGATACGAAATACTCATTCCAAGACCTGTACCTTTTCCAACTGCTTTAGTTGTAAAGAATGGGTCAAAAATCTTTTTAAGATTTTCTGGAGGAATACCATCGCCTGTGTCTATAAATTCAATTTTAATACTTTCACCGTCTTTATAGGTATTTACAGTTAAAGTACCTGTTTCTTTCATTGCATCTTGCGCATTGTCAAGTATATTCATAAACACTTGGTTTAATTGACCGCCAAACGCTTCAATTTTAGGTGTGTCAGGCGCATAATTTTTAATAACTGTAATTCTGTTTTTATATTTGTTATTTAAGATATTTAAAGTTGTATCAATTTCTTTCGGAACATCAAACTGCGTTAAAACCATTTCTTCCATTCGAGAGAAATTTTTTAAGTCTAATACAATATTTTTTGTTCTTTCTGTGCCTTCGATACAACTTCTAATCAAGTCTTTAACATCGTCTCTTAAGAAATCTAGGTCAATATCTTGTTTAAGCTTTTCAATATCTTTTTTAATTTGTTCTGGAATAGTAGCATTGTTATTTTCATATAAATCGATTAAATTTAACAAATCATCAACATAGTTCTGTAAAATCATGATATTTCCATGGATAAAATTAACCGGATTATTAATTTCATGAGCAATACCAGCAACAAGTTCACCCAAAGAACGCATTTTTTCACTATGCACCATCATAGCTTGCGTTTCTTGAAGTTTGTAGTTAGCGGTTTCAAGTGCAATCGTTCTTTCTTGAACCTTTAATTCCAAAGAAGTGTACAGTTCGTTTAATTGAAATGCCATTTCGTTATAAGAATAAATAAGGTCATTGATTTCTGAAAAATTAGATTTATTAATTTTTACACCAAAATCACCGCCCGTGATTTTTTTAGCGGCATCAGACACATCAACCAAAGGTTTTGAAATAATAGAAGTGAAAATTATGCTAGCAATAATACCAACTAAAATAATCAAAAACAAAGCCGTTGTAATCAACTCAAATAAAGTACTGCCATAATTAGCAAATTTATCTTGAGTTGATAAACCATAATACATAGTATATTTAGCTGTGTTATAAGATAAATTTTTCGTATTTGGTGTTTTTAAGGATTCTAATTTATCAAAATCATCTTTACCTAAAACAATTTCACCTGAATCATTATCTTCAATATAAATATAGTTTAATAAATTTTCTTGCTTGTAAAAATTCAGAATTTTTTGGGTTTGATTAAAATTCTTAGCAGCATTTTCATTACTTAGGGAAATAACAATTGTCGCAGCAAGATAATTTCTCAATCTGCTTGCATCAGACTCATATTCACCAACAATATTTTTTAAACTACCAAGCGTAATTGCCATAAAAGCAATTGCAACAGCAATGATAATAACACCCATTAACGATGCGAGATAAACACTGATACTAAGCTTAAAATGTTTTAATTTATCAATTATATTTATCATAATGCTCCAAACTCATCATCAGCAATTTCATCGCTTGATGCGCCAAACATACTTGGAATTTCATAGGCTTCTTTTTCACTAATGATTTGTTCTTTGACAATTTTAACAGATTTTTTATCTAAAATTTTTCCGATAACAAAACCTATGAACCAAAAACAAAAAGACGCAGGCACAACCACTTTTAAAAGCGAAATCATACTGTATGCATCAAGAGATAAATTATTTAACAAACACAACATTGAAAGCACGATTATAGAAGTCGAACAAAAAAGCGACGAAAGCATTTTGGAATATTTTAATTCTTCTTGTACATTTGTTGGATTTGCCATATTTTTTTAATTTGTTTCTTTGTTTTGCTCTTCCATTTTGATTTTGAATGCATATTGAACTAGTACAATTCTGTCTGCATTTTCAAGGTCAACAAATTTTCCTGAAATCATATATGCTTTTTTGTTGTCATATTCGGTTTCAACAATTCGAATTGGCGACAGCGCACATTCAATTTTCATATTATTTGAAAGTTTAATTTCAATGTCGTAATATTTATCAAACTCTAATGGTTGAGCAGAAATTAATTTAACACCACCAGCTGAAATATCATCAATTTTTAAAATTAAATCAGGAGCCATGTCTTTAAATACGATGTTTCCTTGATTTAAATTTACACGTGAATACTCTCTTCGTTGAATAATACTATAATCTTGTGTTAGTGCAAGAGAGATATTATAGCCATCTTTTTTAGTGATTTTGGTTTCAAAATATACCAAACCAAGATTATTTACACCAAAAACCTCAACACTAGAACCAACAGGATAATCTTGCAATTCACTTTCATCAATTAAAACAAGCTTGGCTTTGATTTCGTCATTTTCCACACCAAGAAACTCAAAAGCACCTGAGCTTTTGAAATTATTTGGAATAACTTTAAAATCTTTTGCTGAACTAATTAATTCTTTCATTGCTTGCCTTTTCTATAGTGCTGCTGTTCTAATATTGGCTCTTATAATTCCAACTGTTTTAACTTTCACATTGTTTGTAATTTCATTATAAGACATAATTGTGATTTGTGGGTAAGTTCTCTCTAATAAACGCCTAAAAATCAACCTTATGGGTGAAGAACATAAAATCACAGGTTGGTTGCCTGTTTGTTGAATTGCTTTTTCAAATTCTAAATTTAAACTATCCATAAGTCTTTTTACAAAATCAGGGTTTAAAGTCAAACTTTCACCATCAGGATTAATTCCCTTTGCAATTTCTTGTTCAACCTCTTGGGTCATTGTAATTACAAGAAGCTCCCCTGTGTCTGATAAATTTTGTTTACAAATATTTCTTCCAAGCGCTTCTCTACATTGTTCAGTCAGATAGTTATAGCTTTTATTTGTCTTATATTGCAAACTCATTGTTTCCAAAATTGTTTTCAAGTCACGAATTGAAACTCTTTCTTTTAAAAGATTTTGCATAACACATTGAACATCAGCAGTTGTAATTTCTTTCATCAAATCGTTAACGTAAGTTTCATTGACTTCTTTTTTAAGGTTTTCAATTAATTGCTGAACGTCGCTTCTTGTAATGATTTCTGCTGCATTTTTCTTAATAATTTCAGTCAAGTGAGTCGAAACAACAGCACTTGGGCTAACTACCGTATATCCAACAGATTCGGCATACTCTTTATCTTTTTCAAGTATCCAAGTTGCTTTTAAGTGAAACGCAGGTTCGATTGCAGAAATACCCACAACATTAGGGTCATCCTCACCACCCATGGAGTTCATGGCAAGACTTCTATCTGGATATACTTCACCTGTTTCAATGGTTGTACCTTTTAATTTGATTTGATATGTATTTGGAGGAAGTTGCAAATTATCTCTAACACGAATAGAAGGTAAAACTATACCTAAATCAAGTGCGGTTTGTCTTCTAATTTGCGAAATTCTGTCTAGCAAATCCCCGCCTTTTTCAACATCTAACAAACTAACTAGTCTGTAACCAATTTCAATTTCCAAAGTTTCAACAGCAAGAAGTTCAAGAACGCTCTCTCTTGTTGCTTTTTTCTTTTTCTTGCCAAGTTTTTCTGCTTTTTTAGCTTCTTTTTGAGCAATTTCTGCTTGACGTTTTTCTTCAATTTTGTCTTTATACTTTTTAAAACTCAAACCACCTGATAACAAAGCAATAGTTAAAAATGGCACCGTAGGCATACCCGGAACAATACCCATGCAGAACAATAATCCGCTGATAATTCCGAGAACTTTTGGATTTTGGAACATTTCTTGTCTAATATCTTCAGACAATGAATTATCAGACCCGCTCGCACGAGAAATAATCAAACCTGTTGCAGTTGAAATAACTAAAGCAGGAATTTGTGAAACAAGACCGTCACCAACAGTTAAAATTGTATATGTTGAAAGTGCGTCCATTGGCTGCATTTTCATTTGAAGAACACCAATAATCAAACCGCCAACAATATTTACAACGGTAATAATGATACCAGCTGTAGCGTCACCTTTAACAAACTTAGAGGCACCATCCATTGTTCCATAAAAATCAGCTTCTCTTAAAAGTGCTTTTCTTCTTTTTTTAGCTTCTGCCTCATCAATTAAACCAGAGTTTAAATCGGCGTCAATTGAAAGTTGTTTACCAGGCATTGCGTCCAACGTAAAACGAGCACTTACTTCAGCAACCCTGCCTGCGCCACCTGTAATAACCATAAAGTTGATAATTACCAAAATTACGAATATTACAGCACCAACAACATAGTTACCACCAATTACGAATTGACCGAACGATTCAATAACTGAGCCAGCGTCTGCTTCAAGCAAAATCAATCTTGTGGATGTAACATTCAAGCCCAATCTAAACAGTGTTGAAACAAGAAGAATTGTAGGAAAACTAGAATATTCAAGGGGTTCTTTTGTATACAAACACACTAAAAGAATTAAAACCGAAAGAGAGATATTAAGGGTTAAAAGCAAGTCCAAAAGTTGCGCAGGAATTGGAATTACCATCATTAAAACAATGGTAACCAAGCCAATAGCTAAAACTATGTCGTTATTTTTGAGTATATCTTTGAGTTTGCCCAAGTTTTACCTAATTCTCCCCTATCGTATATTATACAGCTTAAAAAATTAGTAAGTCAAAAATAATACAAAAACTTAACCATATTGTGCAAAAAATAATATTTATTTGTTTTGTAACTACTATCGAATTATTTATTAGGTTTTATTTCAATGAAGATTAACAACAATTGCCAACAAAACTTTTCCTCACGCTACTTAATAACAGGTCAAAGCGGACCTGCAATAATTGCAGCAAAAAGAATGCTAGAGCAAAAGAAAAACTCATCTGATGTTTTTCAATTTAATTATGGAGAAGAAAAAGCGATAATCATTGCAACAGACGAAGATGCTAAAACTTTAAAAGATAAAAAATCTCAAAAAGATTTTTGCCAAAATTTAAGGAAAATTTATGCAACAAGCAACGAAGAAAACACTTTTAAAAACATTTTTAAATACATTTTTGGAACAATTGAAGACACAAGATGGATTAAAGGAAGAACATTGGCAATTGCTTCAAATCCAATATATCCGATTAATATGAACGCAAACAGCAATGGTCGCTTTGCGGGCGTTACAACATATCACACAGAGGAATTTCTTGACGGTTCATGGAAAAACTTCGGCTCAAGCGGAAAATTAAACAACGAAGGACTTCAAGATGGTACAAAAATTGACTACAAAGACGGAGTAGAAATTTTTTATCCTGACGGAAGCAGAATAAAATACTATCCAGATGGTTCAATCAAAGAAACGCAAGACACAAACGGGGTAACAAAATTTTTCG
>JAZUSV010000020.1:0-3213 GCA_045606885.1 Candidatus Gastranaerophilales bacterium
ACAGTCAACAATGAATCAACCAAATTTGATGTCAAACTTCCAAAATCAGCATTGTCATCAGCAATTCCAGTCAAAACATTCTGCCAAGCAGATTTCAAAGAAGAAAGTGATCCTGCAATTGTTGTGCTTGATTCTTTCGCAGTTGTTCCTGCAATTCCAAGTTCTTCTTGAATGACATGAATTGCAGAATATACATCGTTCAAATTGTTTATGTCATACTTAACACCTGAAAATGCTTGTGCATCTTTCAACAATCGTTCCATTTCGCTTTTCGTTCCACCATACCCAAGTTTCAAATTGTCCAGTAGGTTGTATTGACCTTTTGCGAAACCTTGATATGCATTTTTTACACTTTCAAGAGATGTTCCCATTTTGTTTGCATTGTCGGACATATCAATGATTGCCATGTTTGAAACTTCTGCTGATTTTTTTGTGTCGCCACCTAAACTTTGAAGCAGGGAAGCACTGAAAGAAGTGACTGTTTCCATGTATTCATTTGCAGACATTCCTGCTGATTTGTAGGAATCATTTGCATATTGTTGAACAAGTTGTGCATTGTCTTTGAAAAGAGTTTCAACACCACCAATCAATTGTTCATAATCAGCATAACTTTGCAATGCTTGTTTTCCAACATCAAGAATTGTTGATCCAAGTTTTTTCATTCCAGTTGCAAGTTCTGAAATACCATGCTTGATTGCATCACTGATCAAGTTTGCTTTTATAATGTCACCAAGTGAAAGTGTCTTTTTTCCAACATCATCAGTTGTTGTTCCAAATTCATCAAGTTCTTTCTTTTGCTTTGAAGTTGAATTGTTGTAATCATCCATTGCTTTTTCATTGCTTTTCAAATCTTTTTCCATTGAAATCAATTCTGATTCTGCTTTGTTCAATGAAATCTGCCAATCTTTGACTTTCTTGTCGTTTTCGCCATATGTATCTTTTGCCTGTTCAAGTGCAGACCTTAATGTTTCAACTTTTTGTTTTTGCTTGTCGATTTGTTCAGTCAAAATTTTGTGCTTTTCAGTAAGTGGAACAATTCCATTGTTATTTTTTCCAAATTCAGCAGTGACTTTTCCCATTTCAGAAGACATGACACGAAGGTCTGATGCAATGTCTTTCAATGCTTTCTTGTATTCGGATTCGCCTTCAAGTTTGACTGTTCCCCCAAAAGTATTTTTTCCTGCCATTTTTATTCACCTTCTTTCTAATCATCAAACCATTCCAATGATTCTGATTTTTCTTTCATTTTTTTCAATTCATAGAATGATTTTTTTGATAATGTAAAATCATAATAATTTTGAAAGTGTTTATATAATGAAGACCAAGTCTTCAAAGTCATGTGTCCAACTTCTTTTGTGCTAAAACCGAGAAGTGAACGACCGACAAACAACAACCACAAGAAATCAATTTTTTCTGATTCCTTGTGGTCATTTAGTTTTTTTCACTTTCACCTGAATTGTCATCATCAAGTTTTGAAGATTCAATGACAGTTTCTTTCAATTTTTGTCCTGCATTCAATATTCCAATTTCAGTGACAATTCTTCCAACTTTTTTTGCATCAACGAAACTTCTTTTTTGTTCAGCAGTTTCATTTTCAATGTCAATTCCTTCATTGATTGCTTCTGTAAAGAAGAAAATCAATGCTTCAATGTTTGGTTCTGAATTTTCATTTTTACTTTCAATCAAATCAGACCAGTCTTTCAAAGTTCCATATTTTGTTTGAATGCTTTGCATAACATTCAAAGTATATATGAAAGGAAATTTTTCATTTTTTGTTTCAAGATATTTCAATTCATAGTTCATGTTTTTTTCCACCTTTCAATTTTAAAAAAAAGGTGAATCCATTCCAAAAAATAGATTCACCTTGATTTGTATTATTTATTTTTTTTATTTTCCTTGATAGTTTCATCATTGACAATGACACAAAAATTTTTGATTTCATCATATCTTTCTTTTGAAACTTTGATTTTTTCACCAACTTCATGCCATTTCAATGTGTTTTTATCTTTGAATTTTCTTATGATTTCAACTTGCATTTTCAATCACCATCCTATGCAGTCGGAACAAATAACGAATCAAGATATGCTTTTGCTTGATCTTCTGTGTCAAAAGTTGCTCTTTTTCGCCATTCTTTGTTCTTATTTTCAAACACTGTTCCTTCAATTGATGGTGTAGTGAATTCAAGAGAATCACCCTTTGTCTTTTTGTCTGTGACATATGGTTTGAATTGAACTTTTGGAAACCATTCAACTTTGTATTTTTTAACACCATCAATCATTTTTGGAACTACTTGTCCAAATCCAAAGAAAGCAGGGATGTCTTCACTTCCTGAAACATATTCATCAACTTCTGATGCTGATGTGCCAAGTTTGACTTTGTTTACTTTTTCACCAAGTAAAACAGAGAATATTTTGTCATCATCTTCATCAATTCCAAGTGTCAATGTTCCTTTTTTGAATGCAGTGACTCTTTCTTTTAATGCATCATCAGAATACAATTCTGCTTCTGCAAGGTCAAGTGAAACTTTGCATTCAATTGCACCACCTAATGTTGCAGGTGCATCATATGTTTCATTGTCTGAATTCATTTTCCCATATCTAAAATTACGAAGACCGATTGTTGCCATTTTTATTCACCTTCACTTTCAATATAGAAATTCACTGGAACATGAAACAGACCTGTGTCTTCTTCATAATCTTCTGCTTCATCAGATGTCCAAGTGAATCCTTGTTCTTTTAATATTTTTTTGAAATTTCCTTTCGAAAAAATATCAATTGTTCCATAAGTCCCTGAAACAATTGGTTGATCATCTGCGAATGATTCAGGTTTCACCAAATATGTATAGTAAGTCAAGAAGGTAGAAGAAGTGCCTGAATATTTTTTGAATGCAATTGGTATTTGCAGACCATCAACTTCGAAATTTTCAAATGCTTTTTCTAAAATTGGATTGATATTCATTGTAAATCTTTCAACTTCCTTTCAAATATAGTTTTCATTTTATTATAGATATTTGATTCACACCCTTGAATCGCAGGTCTGACAAAAGGTTTTGCACTTTGCTTTGAAGTTCCATATTCAATGCGAAATGCTTTCAACCAATTTGTGATGTCATATTTTTTCCCTTTTTTTGTTTTATAAACACCATTTGAACCTTCAAACTTTACACGACCAACCCAATCGCCTGATTTGTTTTGCATTGGTTTCGTACACACC
>JAZUSV010000021.1:0-3769 GCA_045606885.1 Candidatus Gastranaerophilales bacterium
TTTATAATATATGAAATGCTTAGAGTTGCAAAAAAAGGGGTTGTCTCTTTTCCAAATTTTGCCTATTGGAGAGTAAGGTTTTATTTATTTTTCAAAGGCAAAATGCCAAAATCAAAACAACTGCCTTATGAATGGTACGACACTCCAAACATTCATCTTTTAACAATTGGGGACTTCTTTGAGTTTTGCAAAAAAAGAAATATTAAAATCGAAAAATCAGTATATTTAACTAAAAACAAATCAAGGAGCGGTTTTTTAATCAGGCACATTGCAAACTTTTTTTCACAAGAAGTTGTTTTCATAATTTCTAAATAATTTATAATATTATTATAAATTATATTTTCATGTTTTGTTGTTTATAATATAATTATTCATAGGTTAAAACTATGAATAAATCAAGCATTGAATACAATCAAGAAAAAGAATATTTAACAAAAATAATTCACGATTTAAAAACACCAATAAGTGCTCAAATTAAGGCATTAGAAATATTTTTATCTGGTAGCGAAAAAAATCTTTCACAAGAAGAAAGTGATTTAATTAAATTAACTCTAAATTCTTGCATTTACACGCAAAGATTGGTTGAAAATTATAACTCTATTTGTTCGCTTGAAAAAAATGTTTTAATTTTAAATTGTGAAAATTTCAATATAACAGATTTAGCAAAAAACGCTGTTGAGGAACTTGATATTTTATTAAAATTCAGCGAATTAAAAATTGCGATTACTAACGATAAAGAAAAAATAATTTTCGCAGATAAATTACAAATCAAAAGAGTTATTATAAATCTTTTGTCTAATAGCATAAATTATGCCTTCAAAAATACAACAATAGATATTGATTTACAAATCGAAAATAATAGACTGTTTTTTGAAATCAAAAACAAAAGCCCATATATAGAACCTGAATTTTTAAAAAAAATATTTGATAAATATCAAACACGAGCGACAAGCTACAACAAAAGCGGAACAGGATTGGGTTTGTATCTTTCAAAAGAAATAATTAACGCACATGGTGGCAAAATTTATGCTAAGAGTTATGTTGATGAAACAAATATTTTTGGCTTTTGGTTGCCGATAAAATGTTTGAAATAGATTGCTACATTGACAAATCGTTTTTAGACTGCCACGGGCTTGCGCCCTCGCAGTGACGTAGCGCAACATTTCATTCTTAATCCGTCATTGCAAGCGTAAGCGAAACAATCCAGGAAAAAGAAAAGCAGGCGCTAGGCCTGCTCTTTTTAAGTAATTTAAGTTAAGCGGAATGTGGGTTAAATTTAGCCGAACGCGTTAAACGTTCCTTCAATGTTTTCGTTAATTACCTTTTTAACTGATTCTTCTTCAGTGGTAATTGCTTGTCTTTGAGTTTCGATTTGGTCTAATTCAAGTTCCAATTTTTTATCTTGAGCTTGAATTTCGTTTTGCAATCTGTCATATTTTGCTTTTGCAGCATCATCATCTTCTTGATAGTAACTATCTTTGATATTAGCTGTCGCATCCCAAGATATAGTAGACCATCTATAACCATCATCATTGTTTTCATCATTGATAAATTGTTGAATAGAATATTTACCGTTTCTTAAACAATCTTGCAAATAGTTTGGACCTGCAGTTTGACCTGTTGCATCTGTTCCACCATATTTTAAGGCTTCATCAACAATATATCTTTGTTGCTCTTTGCCATTCAAATATAAAGTATATAAGCCGTCATTTCCTGCAACTAATTGATAACCTTCGTTATTTTTGTCAAATGTTTCGTTCACGGAAACCAATTCAGTTCTTTCATTTGTTGAAACTGAGTCAGGAACATCCTTTTTAGAGCCATATAGTTCAAGATTAGCTTTAAATTTTGCACCATCGATTAAATCTTTATCGTTACCTTCTGGATCTAATTTTGTACCATCCAAGCTATAATACTCTTTATCGCCATCGGCATTTGTAAATTTTAAAATATTGTTTTCTGGGTCATACTGAATTTTTTCAGCATCACCATCACCAGCCCTTAAGCCATCACTATGTTCATTTGTACCAAATAATGCATCTTGTAAATCAGCACCAAGGTCATCAAAATTATTAACAGCTAAGCAAGTTACATCCTTACCATCTTTTTTATAAGTAAACTCAGTAAACGCTTTACCAGCATCGCCTTTTTCTGCATCTTGAGTTGAATCTTCAGAAATTTGATAACTTAAAGCAATTTCATTTACACTAGCTACAACGATTGCACCACTTGCGCTCACCAATCTATAAGCATTAGTGCTTGTGTAGCCATAGTTATGAACAGCTGTACCAACAGAAGAATCACCAACAATACCAGATTGCCATGGTTGCACTGAGCCTCCTGCAACTGTACCACTAATTAAAGCGGCGTAAGTTAAGTTTTCATCACGGTCTTGCGCTTTTGTTGGGTCAACCCCTACGCCAAATTGATATGTTTTAATCTTCATTTGACGATTAGAAGTTGCATTTTCATACTCCATTGCAATTTCTTCTAATTGCTGAGAAAGAAGCAATCTTCTTTGTGAAATCTGTTGTGCTCTAAATTCTAAGTCATTCCTTCTGGCAGTTAGTAAGAGCATTCTGCCTTGGCTTGCTGATAATCCCATTTTTTACCACCTTTACTTTTAAATTACTTGCAGATTTTTTAGCATTGGCTAATATGCCTTATCCTTTAATCTATATTTTTAATTCCACGTGGCAAAAAATGATAACATTTTTAATTTTATTTTCGTTACATTTGTTTACAAAATTAATTTAATAAAGAGCGAAATGCTTTGTTTAGCAAGGTTTTTCTGGACTGCCACGGCAATAAATTGCCTCGCAGTGACGTAATGCACACTTAATGAAATAATGTCACGTAAAGATTGTCTGAGCGATAGCGAGTTTCTTGAAGTGACGTTATTGAATTTAGTGTGCCACAAACGACTCATAAATAATCAAGCCGAAGTTTCTTTCTTTTTGGTTCCGTTTTTCTTTCTTTTCGTTCTGGCGATTGAAGGAAAAAGAAAGAAAAATGAACTAACATAGAAAAACAATACGCTAAAATTCTATGCAGTTACCCAAAGTATTGTTACAAACTGCTACGGACTTGTACCTTCGCAGAGACAAATTGCAACATACACAAAAAATCCGCTCATTGAGCGGATTTTTGAATAACTTAAAATTTCAACTATGCTTCTTGTGCTGTTTCTTCTTCAAAAACTTCTTTAATTGTTTCAGAAGCAACAACTTCAACATTTAATTGAGCTTTAACTTTAGAAGATAATTTAATTGTCATAACAAAATTACCGATATGGTTAATTGGTCTATCAAGAATGATAGATTTTTTGTCAATTTCCATACCGCATTTTGCCAATAATTCTTCTGAAAGTTTTTTAGTTGTAATTGTACCGAATAATTTACCAGATTCGCCAGCTTTTGCACTTAAAGTAATTGTTTCGATTTTTTCAATTTCTTCTTTAGCACTTAGTGCTTCTTGGTGCATTTTTTCAGCTTTTGCTTTAATTCTTGCAATATTTCTTTCTCTTTGAGCTAAAGCGCCAGGTGTTGCAACTTCAGCTAATGAGTTAGGAATTAACTAGTTTCTAGCGTAACCATCTTTAACGTTAACTAAATCGCCTACTTCGCCTATATTTTGTACATCTTTTTTTAATATAACTTGCATTTATATTTTCTCCTTTTGTTATTGTGATGAGCTAATTTTAATCATATTTAAAACATGCTTAAATATCAAGAGTTGATTAAAATTTGTATATTATTGCTCTTTTTTA
>JAZUSV010000022.1:0-1798 GCA_045606885.1 Candidatus Gastranaerophilales bacterium
GAAAATATTATATTGTTGGTGGAACAACCGACGATTTGTATCAAGAAGGCATTATTGGACTTTTGGAAGCTTGTAACAATTATAATGGTGAAAATTTATTTGAGCCAAAGTTTGAGTATTTTGCAAAAATGTGCATCAAACGTCAAATTTATGATGCTATCAGAAAAGCACAAAAAGTGGGGAATGTAGCTTTGAATGAATCGGTTTCGCTTGTTGGTGAAAGTGGTGAAGAGATTTCAAAGATAGAAATTTTTGCTGACAGAACAACAATTTCTGACCCGCTCGAAATGTTTATTGATAGAGAAAAATATTATGAAAAGATGGCGTTTTGCGAAAGGGAACTTTCAGACTTAGAAAAACAAGTTTTGAGCCATTATCTTTCAGGCGAAAAGCAATCTGAAATCGCAAAGATTTTAAACAAGAGTGTAAAGTCAATTGACAATACTTTACAAAGAATTAAAGCAAAACTAAAATAAGGAGAATGATATGTATTTAGCGCTTTATAGAAAATATCGTCCAAAGGATTTTGATGAAGTTGTTGGTCAAGACCATATCGTTAAAACTTTAATTAACCAAATTAAGTTTGACAAAATTTCCCACGCTTATTTGTTTACTGGAAGTCGTGGAACAGGAAAAACAAGTATCGCTAAGATTTTTGCAAGAGCTATTAACTGCACAAATCTCAAAAATGGTTCGCCATGTGGTGAGTGCGAAACTTGCAAATCACTTGAAGGAACAAATATTGATGTTTTGGAAATTGACGCTGCATCAAACAACGGTGTTGATGAAATTAGAGAACTTCGCGAAAAAGTAAAATATCCACCAGTTGTTGGAAGATATAAAGTGTATATCATTGACGAAGTTCACATGCTTTCAATTAGTGCCTTCAACGCTCTTTTGAAAACATTGGAAGAACCACCTAAACAAACTGTTTTTGTTTTGGCTACAACCGAAGTTCATAAACTTCCTGCAACTATTCTTTCAAGATGTATTAGGTTTGACTTTAAACTTGTGCCTCTTGACATACTTACAAATCACCTAAACAACATTTTGACAAAAGAAGGTGTCAAGTTTGAAGATACAGCTGTTAATGTTATTGCGAGAGCTGGTGAAGGAAGTGTGAGAGATACACTTTCAATAGCAGACCGTTGTGTGTCGTTTACTGGCGACAATTTGACTTATCAAAAAGTTATTGATGTTTTGGGTGTTTCTGAAAGAGATATTCTCATAAAACTTACAGATATCATTTTGAAAAAAGACACAGGAAATGCTCTTGTTTTGCTTGATGAAGTTTTGTCTAGTGGAAAAAGACCTCTTGTATTCTCAAACGATTTGATTTCTTATTTTAGAGATTTGTTGTTAATTTTTAGTTTAAAAGAAAAGGCTAGGGAAATCGTTGTTGTTAAAGATGATATCTTTGAACAAATGAAAACCCAAGCTGTTCAAGAAAACTATGCAGAAATCTTGAAAGCAATTGAAGTTTTGAGTAGCGTTGAACAAGAACTTCGTTATAGCGCTCAACCAAGAATTGTTCTTGAAACTGCTGTTATAAAAATTATCAACGAATCATCACTTGAACGCAGAGTTGAAAGACTTGAAGAGATTGTTAAAAAATTTCCCAGCTAAGGGCTCAAATCAGAAGTCGGATCGTAGCCATGTCGTTCTGTGAGCCAAGGAGTTGAAAATGAAAATTGTCTTCCTAAGACCGCTTGGCCTCCGACTTAATCATCACTTGAACGCAGAGTTGAAAGACTTGAAGAGATTGTTAAAAAATTTCCCAGCTAAGGGCTCAAATCAG
>JAZUSV010000023.1:0-11154 GCA_045606885.1 Candidatus Gastranaerophilales bacterium
GAACGACATGGCTACGATCCGACTTATAGTAATCGCCATAGCATCAGCTTTTGTGGTGTGGAAAAAACCTACTAGTCTTGGTTTAGACTTAGTTGGTGGTTCAAGATTAATGCTTGAAGCGCAAACTTCTCCATCAGTTCCAAAAATCACATCTGACACAATGGACAGTTTGCAATTTGCAATTGAAAACAGAGTTAACGCTATGGGCGTTGGCGAAACAATTGTACAAAGAGTTGGCACAAAAAGATTATTAGTTGAAATTCCAAACATAACAGATACTGCAAAAGCAAAAGAATTTATTGGTCAAACTGCCCAATTAGAATTCAAAAGACCTGTTATAGGAAAAGATAACGAAATAGAGTGGGAATCAACAGGTTTAACAGGAAACGACCTAAAAAAATCTTTAGTTGGTTCAACTCCAACAACAGGCGAATGGGTTGTTCAACTTGAATTTAACTCAGAAGGAGCTAAAAAATTCTCTGAATTAACAAAAGAATTAACCGGAAAAAGAATGGCTATTTTCTTCAATGGCAAACTTCAGTCTGCTCCAAATGTAAACGAACAAATTTCAGGCGGACATGCTCAAATTTCTGGCGATTACGAATACGCACAAGCAAAAGAAATGGTAGACTTATTAAACGCAGGCGCATTACCTGTTGGAGCTGAAATTATTCAAGAAGAATCAGTTGGACCAACATTAGGTGCTGATAGTATCAATAAATCTAAAATTGCAGGCTTTATTGGTATTGCTGCGGTAATGATTTTTATGGTTTCATATTACAGAGTTTTAGGTTTAATTTCTTGTTTTGCGTTGATTATATATGCACTTGTTAACTTCGCAATATATAAATTAGTTCCTGTGACACTTACCCTTACAGGTATTGCTGGTTTTATTCTTTCAATCGGTATGGCAATCGACGCTAATATCTTGATTTTTGAAAGAACAAAAGAAGAATTAAAAATGGGCAGAACTTTACACACTGCGATTGGTCAAGGTTTTGAAAGAGCATTCACAAGCATTTTTGACTCTAACGTAACAACAATTTTAACTTGCGTAATTCTATACTGCTTTGGCGCATCAATGGTAAAAGGTTTTGCACTAACATTATGCATTGGTATTTTACTATCAATGTTTAGCGCAATTACAGTTACTAAAAACTTTATGTATTTAATATTTGGTACAAGCGAATTAAAATATCCAGAGTTATTCGGCATTAGAAAAGAAGATATTGAAACCGCATACGTTGCAACGCAAACTAAACGTGAAAAAGCTAAATTTGGCGTTTTAGACTAATTTTAGGAGAGTAAAATGGCAAACACTAACATAATCAAAAGCAAATATACACTAGACATAATAAAATGGAGATATTTATTCTTAACTATTACAGGTATTCTATTAATACCTTGTATAGCTGCAATAATATATTTGATGTCTACACAAGCAAACCACGCACCACTAAAATTAGGCATTGATTTTACAGGTGGCACAATTTTGCAATATTCAACAAACAATAAAGTTGAAACAAAAGACATTCAAAACATCCGTGCAGCATTAGCAAAAGAAGGTATCAAAAACCCTGTAATACAAACTACAACACAAGCACAAGGCGACAAAATTAAAAACCTTATTTCAATAAGAACCACTTTTTTAGGTGACAAAGAAGGCGCTCAAAAAACAGAAGCAATTACAAAAGCCCTTAGTACAAACTACCAAGGTACTCAACTTGTTCAAGTAAACTCAGTTGGCCCAACGCTAGGTTCAGAATTATTAAAAAACACAATGACAGCGCTAATTTTAGCCTTTATCATGATGATGTTTTACATTTCTACTAGATTCAAACCAGAATATGGCTGGATTGCATTGTTAACACTATTTCAAGATGTAATTTTTGTTATGGGTATTTTTGCAATTAAAGGCATATTTTTCGATACAACAATTGATAGCTTATTTATCACAGCAATTCTTACAGTTATTGGCTATTCTATTAACGACACAATTGTCGTATTTGATAGAATTCGTGAAAATATGCGTTTCTTAGCTAAAAAACACTCTTCTAATGAAATTATCAATGCATCAATTAATCAAACCTTAGCACGTTCAATAAACACTTCTGCAACAACTTTATTCACATTATTAGCACTATATTTATTTGGTGGTTCAACTATTAAAGACTTTGTATTAGCTATTATAATCGGTGTTGTTGCTGGGGCATATTCATCAATATTCACCGCAGGAACCGTTTTATCTATAGTTAAAGAAAAAATGGAATCCAAAAAAGCTAATGAATAAAAACAAAAAAATATATTCTTCGCTAGCTCAATTTGTTGTCTTTAAAAGAGAAGAAATGGGCTTGTCGCAAGAAGAATTAAGCGAAAAATCAAGCTTAACGCTTGAACAAATCCAATCCATCGAACAAGGAATGGATTTGTTTTTGTCTTCTACAATAAGACAAAAACTCGCAAAAGGTCTAAAAGTAGACAACAAAGAAATTAAACAATACGAAATTAAAACAGATTTCACCCTGTCTAAAGCTTCACAAATGGACTCAATAAGAGAGGCTATATTGTTAAACTCTCAAAATCCCAATTTCATAATTGAATGTCCAATTTGCGGTGAAAAATTAATCACAAGAATTGCAAAACTATACGACCTAGAAGACAATTTGGTCTTAAGACCTAAAGCAAGATGTTCAAAATGTCCATTTCAACTTGTCGATTAATCAACTTGCGAAACCACTTGGTTTCTTCCATTTTCTTTTGCAACATACAAGCATTTATCTGAAAACTCAATAATTTCTTGCGGCTTTTCACCATTTTCGCCAACGGTTGCAACGCCCAAACTAATCGTAACGTTAACTTTTTCATTATTAGCTAAAGTAAATTTATTATTTCGAACAGCAAGACATATTTTATTAGCAGTTAAAACGGCGTCATCTTTTGCAGTATTTGTTAAAATGATAGCCATTTCTTCGCCGCCATATCTGCAAACAATATCTGAATTTCTTGAATTTTTCTTTAAAATATTAGCTACTTGTTTTAAAACACAATCGCCTGATTGGTGACCGTATGTGTCGTTAAACTTTTTAAAGAAATCAATATCAATCAAAATCAAAGAAAATTTAGTGCCATATCTTTTAAAATTGCTGACATTGTTAATCATTTGTTCTTGGAAATATCTGTGATTATACAATTGTGTCAAACCATCTGTAACAGCTAATCTGTATGTTTGTTCGTAATCTTTTGATTTTAACAAATATTTTTCACAATATGTTAGTACAAAAATTAACACCATTGAAAAATACGGCAACACAACGCCTATCCACATATTCCAAGAAATCATTGCATAAAGTGCCATTGCACCATAACATACCATTACAATTGTTAAAAACACGAATGTTTTTAAAACTGATGAAGTCATCAACACGCAATAACCAATAATTAAAGATAAAACTATAGCAACAACGAAATCAAATTTTAAAGAAGTTTTTTTAATGAAATTATTATCTAAAATATTATTGATAAAAGTAGCATGAAGCTCAACTCCGGCAAGATTTGACTCTGTTGGCACACTTTTTACATCAGATAAACTTGTAGCGGTTGTTCCAACATAAACTATTTTATCTTTAAATTTTTTAAGATAATCTAAATCATTGTTTTTTAAAGAATCAACAACTTCCCACATCGGAATATGCGCATAAGTCTTACCTTTGCCATACCAATTCAAAATAGCTCTTTGAGTGTCATCAAGAGGAATGTAATTTCTCTCGCCAATTAAAATTGTATTGTCTTTTATTGCAATTTCTTCAGCACCAAGCATATCCATTGCAACTTTTAAGGATAAATTTGGATAATAATCTCCTTTATATTTAAAAACAGGAGTTGTGTTTCTAATAATTCCATCAGAATCCCTTGTTACGTTGATTAAACCAATATTGTCTGTTGCATCGGATAACTCTTTCATTACTGTTCTTGCATTTAAAAATGTAACATATTGACTATCAAGAAGCTCACCTTGTGTAAGTTTTAGTTTGAATTTATCATCTAAAACAGGCGATTTTCTGATTTTGTCGCTATAATTATCAAAATTCATTGATAAATAAACATTGTCATATTTTTTAACAGATTCAACCAATGCTTTATCCGATTGAATATCATTTAAATTGGGTTTCAAAAAAAGCATATCAAATACAATATTTTTAGGTTTTGCTTGTTCGACATATTCAATAATATCGCTCCATACTTTTCTTGAAATAGGCCAAGAGCCATATTTATCCATAATGTATTCATAAGTTGCATCATCAACCGAAATGATTACTATGTCATTATTTGCTTTTTTATATAACGTTGCAATTGTTTGTCTTAAATCAAAAGAGCTTGCTTCAATTTTTCTAATAAACCCCTGAAAAGAATCAAAGCGAACAATCCAAGTTAAAAAAGCAAAAAGCCCAACTACAATAAACGTATAAATAACATAGCTGAGCGTTTTTTTATGTGTATTTTTCATTTTTTACCCATTCATTTTTGTACAATAATTTCCGTATGCTAATTCATCTATAATTTGATACACAGGATTAGTCTCGTTAAAATTCAATTTAATCCCAAATTTATAAATCAATTCCAAAAGCTCGCTATTATTAGTTTGCGTAGCGTTTTGAGAAGAAATAAACCTTAGCAAATATTTTTCATTCTGATTGCATATCATACAATTGATTTTCCAATATAAAGCTTCTAATTAAATCAACCGTAAGAACAATTTAGAACTTTTTTTGCTAGTCTAAACAATGTATTTTTATAAATCAGATATCACAATTGTCATATCTCTACCCATTCGGTTAATTCCAATTGGGTCATAGATAGTGTGTTTATCCTTAATTCCAGGAATTATTTTTTTCAAATCAGAAATGGTATCACCTGTAATATCAAGATTATGTATAGCAATATAGTTTTTAGATAAAGAATCAGACTCTTGCATTTTAACAGTTGCCCCTCTTGATTCAAGCTCTTCTTTTAAACTATTAGCAGTATCTGCTTTTGAATTTGCATACAAAATGCCGATTGATAAATCCTTTGTATCAATATCGGTTTTATTTCTATAAACCATTTTATTAATTAATTCTTGTGTTTTTTCAGGTTCAATAATCCAATAGCTTATTATGCCTTTAGTTGAAGGTGCGCCAGGAATTGTTGCAATTTGAATAGTTGACGAATCAATGTTTTTTGCCATTCCTAAATATTTTGTTAAATCATAAGCAGATAAATCTGTTTGAATGTATTCAGGAATAGTTTTAAGCAATTCTGGAAGTTTTACAATAGCTGTTGGGCTTTTTAAGTGAGAAATTAAAGCGTTAAAGAACCATTGTTGGCGTCTTATTCTGCCAATATCTCCAAAAGAATCATGTCTAAATCTTAAATAACCTTCTGTTTGTTTACCTGTTAAAACATGATTTCCTTGTTTTAAATTAATATGAAGCTTGGCAGTGTAATCATCGTATTTCATAGGCTTTTCAACATAAATTGGTAACCCACCCAATATATCAATTGCTTTTATAACGCCTTCGTTTGAAATAGCAAGATAATTATGAATTTTTACTCCAAAAGTTTCTTCAACAGTTCTAACTGCTAGTCTAGCTCCGCCATGGGCAAAAGCGTGGTTAATTTTATCAGTTTTATTTTTGCCAGCAATATAAACTTTTGAATCTCTAGGAATTGAAATAACGTTAATATTTTTACCATAAGGTGCAATACTAACTAAAAGCATTGTGTCAGAACGATTACCTTTGAAAGGATTTTCCTCATTTGTACTTGAATCCACACCCATGAGTAAAAGATTTTGAGTTCTTGGTGAAAAATTAAAACTAAAATCTATAGGAGAATGCGTACTGCGAGCAATTTTTTCAGCCTTATCTGATTCAATTTGATGATTTACAATGTAAAAAACACAACCTACAATGAACGCCAAAAGCAACATAAACTTAGGAAAAGGGTTTTGCCTTTTAACGCGTCTTCTTCTTTTGTATTGCGGCTTGATTGGAATGCGATACACTTGCATTCTATCCTCTAAGCTACTATTCATTCTGTTGTTAAAATTACTCACGTTTACTATTTTATCACAAAAAAATAACTAGCTTTAACTTTTAACACTCTACACAAACTCAAAGTTTTAGTGTATTATTCTAATATACTAACTTGTATGAGGGGTCGTTTTGATTAAGAAGTTATCTTTTTATATTTTCATTTTTTTATTATTTGTGTCTAACACATATAATATATCACTCGCAAACAATAATGACAATATATCAGAAATTAAACAGCAAGCAATTGCTTTATACACAACAGGCAACTACAATGAGGCGTTTGAGCTATTAGACAACCTTCCGGCTTCAGAAAAAAATGAAGATGTTTTTCTGCTTTTAGCAAACATTGCTCAAGAAAACAATGACGATAACACCGCTATTCGAAACCTCAACAAAGCATTAGCTAAAAACTATATGTTTTATAAAGCATATTACAACCTAGGTTGCATTTTTGCCTCTAAAAATTCATATTTATTAGCTTCTAACAATTTTGAATTAGCAATTAAATACAACAAAGGTTTCCCAAGCTCATATTACAACCTTGCTTGTTGCCAAATAAAATTAAAAAATTATGAAGCAGCAAAGAAAAACTTAATTAAAGCAATCGAGCTTAGTCCAAATAATAAAGATTATTACTACAACTTAGCATATTGCTACAAAGAGCTTCATAACGAAAAACAAGCAAAGAAAATTTTAGACGTATACAACAAAATGAGCTAATTTAATCCAAAATTAGAAAGTTCAACCATTTTTCTAAACTCGTCATATTTTTCACTTAATACTTTAAAAGTGTCAGTGTCGATTATTTTACCTGCGTCCATATAGATTATTTTGTCGCAATTTTTTAAAATGTGTAATCGATGAGCAATTGAAATAATGGTTTTGTCGCCTTTTTTTTCATTTAAAATATCAATTATTTTTTCTTCAGCCAAAACATCAGAAGAGCTTGAAATTTCATCTAAAATTAAAACATTTTTTTCTAAAGACAAAATGTTTGCCAATGCCACTCTTTGCTTTTCGCCAAATGAAAGCTCGCTAACTTCTTGATTGATTTCTTCTAAATTTAACTTAGACAACATTTCATTATCAACCGCTTTAACATCATCAAAAAGCAAGCTATAATCCTGACTTAAAAGTGCAACATTATTTCTCCATTTTGAAGCTAGGGAAAAATCAAGAGCTTTATCATCAACAAAAACTTTTCCGCTTTTTGGCTGGATTAATCCAGCGATAATTAAAGATAAAGTAGTTTTATAACATCCAGACTTGCCAACAATTCCAACGAATTCGCCTTTATTAATTTTTAAATTAATATCTTTCAAGCCTTCAGTTTCATCATAAGAAAAACACACATCTTTAATTTCTATATAATTTTCTAGTGGCAAAACTTCACCTGAAACACCAAATTCAACATTTTTATCGAATTTTTTGTCAAATTCCAATAATTCCAAAACAATACTTTTATTAGAATTAAGGGAATATAAGCAACTTTGCGCACGATTTACAACAGGAGTTAAACGCAAAATTATTATGCAAATTGTAGAAATTGAAGTAATTAAAAGTTGGTTATCAAATTTAGTTGTATAAAACAATACGCAAAGTATAAAAATAAAAGCCAACATGACGGTTATTTCGGTAAAATAAATATGAAAAACCGTACAAAAAGCTCTATCGTTTTTTAATTGTGCATATTCTTTTGCTTTAGCATCTATTTTTTTAACAAATTCTTCTTGTTTGTTATTCAATATTATTTCTTTTATAGAATTAATTACTTTAATCAATGCCTTGTTTAATTCGTCAAAACAACAAGAAAAATGTTTATTTTGATGAGTAGATTTATTTTTCAAAAACTTGTATTCAACAAAAAACAAAACCGCAACAAAAGCAACAGAAACAATTGCAACCAAGGTAAATTTATAAAATAAGTAAGCGATTAATATAGTTGCTATTGCACAATTAACAAACAAATTAATAAATTTATAACAATATTCCCAAACAACAAACTCTGTTTTTAAAACAATGTTTAACTTTTCTTCTGATGAAATTTTCTTTGTGACAACGTAATCTTGATACAAAATATTGTTAATTATCTTCAAAATAATTTTAACTGATAAATCTAACAAAATTGAATTGTTGATTTTAGTAAAAAGCAACATGTATATGTTTTTAAATATATATATCAAAGCTATTGAAACGCCAAGCAAAAGAGCAATATGCGAAAAATCAGAAATGTTTAAATTGCTTTTGAAAAAAGAAATTATGCTTTCGCAATATTTTGTAGTTGGATTTGATAAAAATAAAATAAATTGAAAAATCAAAATCAACCCAAGATATTCAAACAAGGCTGCAAATAAAGACATCAAAAAAAGAAGATAAATTTTCATTTTGTCTTTTGAATAAAAACTATTTACAACTTGCCCAAATAAAAATTGCTCCAAAATTAATTCCTTGAAAAAACTCTACAGTTTAATTATACTCTTAATTATGCAAAGCCTGTCAAGTAAAGAAAATTTTTTCATAGGTTTATCTCTATCAAATTCATCAAGTTACGATAGCTCTATTTGCGTACTAGATAGAAATTCTAAAATTATATTACTAGACAAATTTTACTTTGCACAAGATATCGAATATTTTTTTGAAACTTCACCTTATGTTTCTCAAAGCACAATATGCGTTTCTGTTCCATACGATAATAAATTGCTAGATGGAAAGTGGAGAATACATTCAAAAAACTATAAAGCCTTGGGGGATTACTTTAAAATAAATCGAAATGATTGGACTAACCGTGTTTCCAAGAGATGTTGTGAACTTTTTTCAAAAATAAAAGAAAAAAATATCAAAATAATAAGAGCAGATATCAACCAGCTAAGACAATCTTATGGTCTTTGTTCTCACTATTTATCAAGAACTAGCATTGATTGTAAAAATCTGCAAACTTCGCTTAAATTAAAATATGGCTTTGACGAAATGCCCGACAATATGCTAAGCGCTTCATCTTTAGAAGCAATATTGTGTGCTATGTTTGCAATGGAATATACAAACGACATCAAAACAAACAAAATGTTTGAATTAGAAACGCTTGACGTTCTTGCAAGAGCATAATTTTATTAAACTTTTCCTGTTAAACTATCGATTTTATCTTTATAGAAATTGACGTTTATGTTTAACTTTCTTCCAATCTCTAACAACAAAAGCATAAGTTCTCTTGTGTTGTCACCTTGTTTTTTCTTAATTTGCGCAAAAAAGTTCTCAAAGTCTTCACAAAATAGCTCATAAAATTCATTTTGTATGTTGGAAATTTCAGTTTCAATGTTTAGTTTTTCTAATAATTCAAAGAAATACAACATTTCTTTTGCATTTTTAATTGTAACTTTTTCTTTTAGAGAAAAAATTAATTTTACTAAACTATTTGAAAGTATTGTTTGAATTTTAGGAGTGTACAGTCTGATTTTAAATTTTTCAGCAAGCTTTCTAATATTGTTTAATCTTTCTAATTTTGCTTTGTCATTATAATTTTTTATGTCAGAAAGTTCTTCTTCAAGATTAGAAAGAAGAGTATATTTTGCACAAACCCTAAACCCTTCAGGTATATCCATACCCAAATCATTCAAATGACTAATCGGATTTAGTAAGCTTTCGTACATATCTTGGTATGTTTGCGCAGCTTTTTGAAGTTTTGATTGAATCATATTCTCTAAAATTGTTTTTCTTCTATCTATTGGAATATCTTTTAAAGAATAGAATTTTGAGCCAAAATACACTTCAATTGTTTGCAAGGTATCAAGAATATTTCCTTTTTTAAACGCTTTTGATACTTCTTTTCGCTCAAGAGTATAGTCATCAATGCAACTATATTCTTTAATTGCGCAATAAAACTCGTAATCTTGTGTTTGCAAAATCACATAAGACATTTCTTTTGTTTCAAAAGTGATATCAGAAGTGATTTCAATTCTTCCAAAAGAAAGTTCATTATCTAAATTTGTATATTTTTTAAATAAATTTCTTTTAACATTATAACAATATAGTTTTTCTTCTTTTTTATCTTCTTCTAAATCAAAAGACGACTCAATTGCGTACTGCGCAGCAATTTTATCAAAACCAACAGCACAAGGTTTAACCCATTTGTTAAATATATCTTTTCCATTTCCAAACTCAACAATATTGCTTTTTGCCTTTTGAAGAATAGAAAGGAATGTTTTTTCGTAATTTGTTTTTGAAAATTCGCTAGCTAATTCCATTGCCCTATATGCATATTTCATAATTTGAGTTGTTTCAATTCCTGAAATATCAGCAAAAAACCAACCACAACTAGTATACATAAGTTGTGCAAATCGTTGAATTTCCATCAATTTGATAGCTTTAATTCTATCTTCATGTTTTAAATTTTTCTTTGCATTTTGCTTAAAGAAATTATCAATATTTTCTTTATTTCTGTCTAAAATTACATCAATATAGTTATTTCTAGCTTGCCAAAAATCTTTATAGTATTTTGTTCCTTGAGCAGTACACAAATTAATTAATTCATCTCTCAAATAATCAAGAGCTTGACGAAGCGGTTTTCTCCATTTTTGATTCCAATGTGGCAAAGCACCTGTCGAACAACCGCAATCATCCATCCAGCGCCCAACACCATGTGCACAGCTCCAAGCACTGACAGGCTTAATATCAACCTCATATTCAGGAGGAAACTTATCCAAAAATTGTGCATAATTTGTAATTTCAAAACCAAGTTCACGAGCGCCAACTTTTAAAATATAAGCTAGTGCCATATCGCCAAATTTGGTATGGTGACCATAACTTTCACCGTCTGTTGCAATGTTAACCAATTGGGCTTTATGAGGTCTTGAAGGAACAAAGCCATCGTTTAATCTATATGAAAATTTTTTGCCATCGTGCAGTAAATTATCAAACGCAACAGATTTAGAAATTGAACCATCATAGAAAAATAAATCAATATATTTTTCCTTGTTTGTTCCTTCAACGTAATATCTATACGCAACTGATGGGTCAATTGAACCCCAAGAAACATCTTGCCAATTGTTTTCACCTATCTTTTTAAAACATTTCGCTTGATAAGGAG
>JAZUSV010000024.1:0-7483 GCA_045606885.1 Candidatus Gastranaerophilales bacterium
CGTAGAAGAATAAATTTTTAGGAAGGTTTAATATAATGTTAAATTTAGAAGATATAAAACCAGCAGTTGGTGCAACTCACACTAAAAAACGTAAAGGTAGAGGTATCGCTTCTGGTCATGGTAAAACATCTTGCCGTGGTAACAACGGTGAAGGTCAAAGAAGTGGTAACAGCCACAAAAGAGGTTTTGAAGGTGGCCAAATGCCTTCTTATAGACAAATGCCTAAATTAAAAGGTTTCAAAAATAAATTTAGAGAAGTTTCTGCTGCAATCAATGTTGCAAGATTGGCTGAATTAGATGCTGAAGTTATCGATTTAGCTTACTTACAACAATCTGGCAAAGCTCATTCTTCCGCTGTCGCTTTAAGAATATTAGGAAATGGTGAAATAGCTAAAGCTGTTACTGTAAGAGCTAGTTATTTTAGCCCATCAGCTAAAGAAAAAATCGAAAAAGCAGGCGGAAAGGTTGAATTAGTATAATGCAACAAAATATCGATTCAGATAAAGTTGTGCAAAATTTGATGGCAAGTTGGCAAGCAAGTGGATTAAAGCAAAAGCTTATATTCACTTTTGCCATAATTGCTTTATTCAGATTAGGTGCGCAATTGCCAATTTATGGTATTAACAATGAAGTATTCCAAGCTCTTGCAAGTGGAAACAACTTAATCGGCTTTCTTGATATGTTTTCAGGTGGTGCTTTAGGTAAAGTTTCTATTTTTGCGCTAGGTATTGGACCATACATTACTTCATCAATTATCATGCAGTTGATGACTGTTATGATTCCAAGTTTGGAACGTGCTCAAAAAGAAGATGGCGAAGCAGGACGTCGTAAAATCCAAGGTATTACCAGAGGTTTCACGGTTGTTTTGGCTTTATTCCAATCTATAATTTTTGCTGGTGCGTTGTTTAAACTTCCAAACGCAATTCTTCCAGGGGTTAACCCATGGATGTTTTTCATAGGTTCAGTGGTTGCTTTGACTGCTGGGGCTATGATAGTTATGTGGTTGGGCGAATTAATTACAGAAAAAGGCGTTGGAAACGGTGCTTCTCTGTTAATTTTTGTAGGTATTATTGCCGGTATTCCACTATATTGCAACAGAACAGCAACGTTGGTTCAAGCTGACCCTGTTTTACAACTTAAATTATTAGTATTGATGGGTATTTTCCTTGCAACAATAATATTTATTATTGTGCTTCACGAAGCAGCAAGAAAAGTTCCGATTGTTTCTGCTAGACGTCAAGTTGGAAACAAAGTCTATGGTGGACAAAATACCAATATTCCATTCAAATTAAACCCAGGCGGTGTAATGCCAATCATTTTTGCTATTGCAATTATGTTATTCCCTGCTACTGTGCTAGGTATTGTTGAGCAAATGAAACTTGCAGAAACTATTCCAGCTTTTCAAAATGCTATTCATATTGGAACTTTTGAATTGAGCGTGAGCAGTGTTCTTAGTTGGTTAACCAACGTGTTCAGTGCAAATTCTACAAGTTATTATGTAATTTATTTCTTGTTAATTGTTGCTTTAACATTCTTTTATGCATCGATTATCCCTTCAATGCAGCCAAAAGAAATTGCAAACAATTTGAAGAAATATGGTTCGGCAATTCCTGGGGTTAAACCTGGTAAACCAACCGCAGACAAGCTTGATGAAATATTGAGCAGAGTTATGTTTATCGGTGCTTTTGCACTTGGAATTATTGCAATGGTTCCATCTGTAGCAACTAAAATCACTGATATTACTACATTCCAAGGTATAGGGGCAACAAGCCTTATCATCTTGGTTGGTGTAGCTCTTGATTTTGTTAATCAAATTAAGACTCACATGTTAGCCAAGAACTATGAAAGTTTCTTGCAACAATAAAGGAAAATAAATGAAAAAAGTATTTATATTTTTGGGCCCTCCAGGTTCAGGAAAAGGTACTCAAACCTCTAAATTAGCAGATAAATTATCAATTCCTCACATTGATACAGGTTCGCTTTTAAGAAAAAATATTCAAGACGAAACCGAACTTGGTATTGTGGCTAAAGGTTTTATTGATAAAGGTAATTTAGTTCCTCTATATGTAGTTTCAAGCGTAATTAAAGAAAGATTGATGCAACAAGATTGCGCAGACGGCTTCATTTTAGACGGTTTTCCTCGTTCGGTTGAACAAGCAGACGAATTAGGCAAAATTTTAACAGAAATTGGAAAATATAGCCTAAAAGAAGACGCTTTGGCTGTTTATTTTGATATAGATAACGAAAGTTTAATTCATAGATTAGTAAACAGACGTTCATGCCCAAAATGCGGAACTATTTACAATTTAGTTTCAAATCCACCAAAAATAATGGATTATTGTGATATTTGTGACACAAAATTAACTCTTAGAAAAGATGATAATGAAGAAGTTGCAAGAGCAAGATTTGTTACTTATGAAAGAGAAACTGCGCCGTTATATGACTATTTTAAAGAAATGGGAATATTAGAAGAAATCAAAGCAGATGCTTCCATAAGTGAAATTTGGGAAAATTTGAAAGAAATTGTATTTGATGAATAGAATATGATTTATATATAAAAAAAGCCGGTGAAAGCCGGCTTTTTGCATGATGTTTTTCTTTGTGTTATATTGAACTTAAAGGAGAAGATTATATGGTTAACACTTTTGAAGGTAAATTATACGCACAAGAAAATGACAGATTTTGTATTGTTGTTTCAAGATTTAATGATTTTATTGGCTCTAAATTATTAGAAGGGGCAATTGATACTTTCAAAAGATTAAATGTTAAAGAAGAAAATATCGATGTAATCTGGGTTCCTGGAGCATTTGAAATTCCTCTAAGTGCTAAATTTGCTGCTGAAACAAAAAAATATGCAGCAATTGTTACACTAGGTGCTATTATTCGTGGCGCAACTACACATTATGATTATGTTTGCGCTGAATTATCAAAAGGAATTGCTTCTGTGTCTATGTCATCAGGTGTTCCTGTATTATTTGGTGTTTTAACTACTGATACAATTGAACAAGCGGTAGAACGTGCAGGAACAAAAGCAGGCAATAAAGGTGCTCAATGTGCACAAAGTGCAATTGAGATGGCAAATTTAATTAAAAAAATTAATCTTTAGATTTAGAATATAAATTTTAAATACAATCTTTGGGCTAATGCCATAAACTAATAAAGCTAATATCATCAAGATATAGACTTGATTAGTTTTGTGGGAGAGTATTTAGGAATGAGAATTAGTTCCTTAAACATAAAAAGATTGTTTATTGTATTTTCGCTAATGTTAGCGACGTCATTACCAATATTTGCATCTGAAAATGTTATTTCATCAGTAATAATTACTAAAGCAAAAGATGGTTTAGGTGGTTACGAATTAAACATCGATTCAACTCAACAAGTTCAATATAAAAGTCATATTGACAGTGATGGAAATATTTATTTTGATTTAAAAAATTCAACTTTAGCACCAGGGTTGGGCACAATATATGATGATGTAGTTAACATTGACAATGTTTCTGTAAAACAGTTAGAAAAAAATCGTGTTCGTATTTATGTTAACGGACGAGATGTAAGAAATACCGAGCTTGTTTTTATGAATTCAGTTTTTGAAACAAGCAAAGATACTGCTAAAAAAATCAATATTAATCGTCCAATTAGCGAATATAAACCAACAACATACTACAATGATGATTTAGAGGCTCAAGAAGATTTTCAAGAGTGGGATGACAATTCTTTCAATTTCTCTCAGTTCACATCAACTGTGTTAAGCGAATTGAAAAACGGTGCGTCTGGTAAAGTTGCGATAATTATAGCGTTATTGGCACTACTTTCAATAATTTTAAAATCTTTGGCTTCTCGTTTGGTGCAAGACAAAGAACCATTGTTGGTTGGTTTAAATAATTCAAAGGTTTTAGACAATAGCTATAAAATTGGTACAAGTACAATTAAAGTATCTAAAAAAGAACAAGAAGAATTGCCAAGCGTTTCAAATAGAAATGCAACACTAAAACAAGCGCAGGCAGAACTTGCAAAAGCTCATCAAAAATATCAACAATATTTACAAGAAAAATATCAAGGAAATTACAAGCCAAAATCTGTTGATGTGGATGCAATTAGAAAAAGCATAGGTATAAATCAATATCAAAAAAGCACGCAAAATCCTTATCAAAATCAAGAAGTAATTAGAATTAACAGAGGGTTTTCAACAGATGTTCAACCACAAGGAAATTATCAAATTCCTCCAAGACCAAAAATGGTTAAAAAAACTGAGTTTTCAAGCCCTTATATTCAAAGAAAAAACAATTCTTTCAATTCTGAAATAACAAAAACTGAACCACAACAAAATATGAAATTTTTGGAATCAGTAACAAAAATATATGAACGCTCAGGTAGAGGCGATTTAGCTAATGGATTGAAAAATTCAATCTCAAAAGCAAAACAAACAATTTAATATAATACTCAACCAATAAATGCCTCTTTTTTTAAGAGGCTTCTTTTTATTATTAGACAATGATGGTGTTTTTACGTATAATATTTTTAGGATAAATTATGGCATCAAATGTTTATACAAAGAATGAAATATTACAGAGTTTAGCTTCAAAAGGATATTTTATAGATGCATATACGCTAGATACTTTTTTTGAAAAGTGGAAGGTTGAAGCGATTTTTGAAGATGAACAAGGGAGTGAGTTTTATGATAAAAACGCACTTGACTTGGTAATGAACAATCTTTTTAATTCGCCTGATGATACTAATAACGAAGTTGAGCAAGAGCCAAGAACTCTAAAAGAGCCCGAAGCGCAACCTGTGCAACAAGCTCCAATGCAACCAGCCCAACCTAGCGTGCAACCGCAAATGCAACCGACTCAACCACAAGTTCAACCAGCATTTCAACAGCCATATCAACAGCCACAAATGCAACAACCGTATCAACAGGCGCAAATGCAGCAACCTTTTGTTCAACCGCAGGTTCAACAAGTATATCAACAACCATTTGTGCAATTTCAACAGCCATATCAACAGCCTGTTCAACCGCAGGTTCAACAAGTATATCAACAACCTCAACAAACTCAAGATTTTGGAATTAACGACCCTGAAGCAAATAGTATTTTAAGCAATATTTCTTTATCGGACGGCACTCCTCTGATGAATAAAATTCAAGATGTTTCGCAAGAAACATATATTGATTACGAAATGCTTAGAAAAGAAACTGAAGAAGAATTGGGTCTATTGCCAACAGAGCCTGAAATGGAATCAATTTTTGCTCCTAAAAAAGAGGAAAAGAAAATGGGCATTTTAGAAGGTGCTATGATAGCAGCAGGTCAGGAGCCTGAACCTGAAGAGAGTAAACCTGCTGAAGCAGAAGCTGAAGTTATTCCACCCGGAATGGAAGGAGCTTCGGAATTTGATGATATGAGCTTGTTGTCTGAATCAATGGAAGCTCAAGAAAAATTCAGAGAATATGTTGTATCTGAATTGTCTAAGAAAAATGTCGACTTGACCCCTAAGACAGGTGAATTTAAACTTGATGTTTCAGAACGTACAATTAATATGATTGCTCGTACTATGGCTAAAAAAATTGCAAGTCACGTTAGCAAATTGTTTAATTCTGGTGCGCTAAATTCTGGTCAAGTTGCGCAACTTCAAGAAGAAAATAAAAAATTAGAACAAAAAGCCACTGATTTAGAAGACCAAGTTAAAAAACTACGTCTTTTAATTGCAGAATTAAATAGAGATTTAAATTCGTATCAGCCAAGCCTTTTTGGGCTATATAAAAAAGTTCCTCCGGGAAAATAAACAAATTAAGAGGATTTTATGAACCAAATTTTAATGCTTTTATTAATCAGTTTGCTAGTGTTGGTGCATGAAGCGGGACATTTTGTTGCTGCAAGAATGTGCGGAATAAGAGTAACAAGATTTGGTATAGGAATGCCAATTGGTCCTAGTTGGAAAATGTTTACTTGGGGTAAAACTGATTTTTATATCCATGCGTTTTTGTTTGGTGGATATGTTGGTTTTGCTGATGATGAAGAATCTTTTAGAAAAGAAAATAAAGAAGAAGAAATAGATAAAGACAAAATATTGCCTTCTGATTCGCCTGAATTATATGAAAACAAGACAATAGCACAAAAACTTTTTGTTGTGAGCGCTGGCGTTTTGATGAATATTGTCTTTGCGTTTGTTTTGGTTTTATCTTGTGCAACTTTTTATCAAAAACTTCCAACATCTTCTCAAAACCTTTATGTTGAAGGTTTTTCACAAAAAATTACTTCAAATATTCAAACTAAGGGTTTAATTAAGGGAGATAAAATTGAAAAAATAAATTCAATTAAAATAAAAGCGTTTCCTCAATTGTCGTTTTTTGCAAAAAATTCTAAATTGTTTGATGATTATGCCCAAGTTGATTTGATTGATAAAAATTTAGAACAATTGAAAAAATTAAACCCACAAATTAAAGACACAATTTCAAAAGATGAAATTGTTAAACTTCCAAAAACGCTAGAAGAAAAGCCTTTAGTGGTTAGTGAAGACGTTTTAAAAGGGTTTGAGCGTTATAAAAAAGACGGTTTAAAATTAAACGACGAACAAATTGAGTTGAGAAACAAGATTTATTCTCAAAAAACATATAAAGCAGAAAATGAAATTGCTCTGAAAGATCTTGCTATTGCGTTATCTGATACATATAAGCCTATTGAATTTACATTGATTAGAAACAACGAAGAAGTTGTTGTCAAAAATGTAATAGTTGGTAAAGACGGTTTGTTTGGTATTATGTCAAAAGCAGAGGACATTTTTGTAGAAACAAAAACCCTAAAAGATGTTGTAGTTAAATCTTGGGACTATATCTACACGACAACTGCAACAATGCTAAAAGGTTTGTGGCAACTGTTTACAGGAAAAGTTAGTGTTTCTGATATGCATGGTGTAATTGCTGTTGTTAAAATTGGCGGGGATGTTATTGCTCAAAAAGGTTTATTGAATGGAATTTTATTAACTGCAATGATTTCTATAAACTTGGCAATTATGAATTTCTTGCCAATACCAGCGCTTGATGGCGGGCATGTAATGTTTTTATTATTTGAAAAAATTACAGGAAGAAAACCAACGAAGGAAGCCGCTGAAAAGATTAACAATTTCTTCTTTATGTTGTTAATTTTTCTTATGCTTGCAATTTGTTATAACGATATTTTCGCTTTAATTACAAAGAAATTTTAAGCAATAAAAAACTTTTGCCCGAGACAATTTTTTATTATAAAATTTTATTGTAAAAGATTGCAATCTATTAGATTAAAGGGACGTTTTTGGGGAAGTTTTTTAATCCTATAAAAATTCATATTTTTGTTTTGTTGCTATTCACAAGTACAACTTGCGCATTTGCAGACGCTGTTTCAATTAGCGAAAAAGATAGCGAAAAGCTTTTGGTGCCTGAAGTTAGCGCAGTTAATTATTACGAAAAAAAAGAAGAGCCAAAACCTTTATAAAGTCGGAGGCCAAGCGG
>JAZUSV010000025.1:0-13485 GCA_045606885.1 Candidatus Gastranaerophilales bacterium
TGAATATAAGTAATACAATAATCCAATTTTTCATGTTTTTATACCTCTCAAATTACACATTATTATATACATAAAAAATCAATTAATAAATTACTCTTTTTACTATAAATAACACCTTGTCAAAAACAATTTAAAGAGTTAAAATGGAAAAAATGTAAATTTTTTTAAAACATTATAGGTAAAAAACAATCAAAACTAGCAAAAAATTTTTTTGTCATGTTTTGTACAAAAAACACGAGATAAACACTTCGATTTTTTTTGACTACAAGACCAATAATGGAGAGTATAATGAATAACGATATGGCAGGCGAACTCAATAACCATATTGAACTACAAAAAAATAACGGCGCTGATAACAGTATTCAAAAGCAATCAGCTCAAAAATCGGACTCTTCATTTTTAAAAAATACTAACGCTTCTGACAGCATAAGAAAATCAACCCAAGAATTTATTAAAAATCCTGAATTTGTTCAAACTTATGTGGATTTTTGTGATAGTCTTGTTGAAGAAGGTTGTATTTTAAGAGAAGCAATAGACAAAACGGACAAAATCTTCAAAGTATTAAAGGATAAAAATTTATACAATTAAGGAATGGAATTATGGAATCATTAGGGCAAGTAAAAATTTTAAACCATCCGGTAATTAACCACAATTTAGCTATTATAAGAGACAAAAATACCGATTGCGAAAAATTTAAAAATGCCTTAAAAAGAATTACTTACGCTTTAATTTACGAAGCAACAAATTCCCTTCCAACTATCAAAAAAACTGTTGAAACCCCATTAGTTCAAACAACTTGCGAAGTTTTTGACCCACGAGCACAGCTAATCATTGCACCAATTTTAAGAGCAGGAATGATTTTTTGCGAAGTAGCACAAGAGTTACTTCCTTTTGCAAATGTTCATCATATCGGAATGTATCGAGATGAAGAAACACTTGAACCTGTTTGGTATTACGACAAAAGAAAAGAAATAAAAGAAGATAAAGACAAAGTATTGGTGTTGCTTTTAGACCCAATGTTAGCAACAGGAAATAGCGCTGTTGATGCCGTTGAAAACTTTATTTCAAAAGGGGTTAAAGAAGAAAATATTGTATTTATGAGCTTAATTTCTTCTCCTGAAGGAATTAAAAGACTAACAAGCGCTTATCCAAAAGTTAGAATAATCACTTCAGCGCTTGATGAAAAATTAAATTCAAAAGGCTACATCTTACCTGGTTTGGGTGATGCAGGTGACAGAATTTACAACACCATAGACTAATCCATATTTGGAATTTTAATACTTCCTCTTACGTCTTTGCTTATACCTACTGTTTCAAACAGCGAATTAACCAAATCTTCTTGCGAATTTGCGTTTATAAATTTTCCGCTTGTCATCAATGCGGTACATCTTAATTGATTATTTGCATCACTATCATGAACATCAAAAGCAATAACATCAATTGTAACATCATTTCTTGTTTTCATAAGTTCAATTACATAGCTACAAGGACTTTCATCGCAATTTTCACCACCATCAGTTAATAAAATAATGTGTTTTTTCCCTTGAGTTCCAACAAAATCATTGTTAATTGCTTGTTTTAGAGAATACGTTATCGGAGTCCAGCCCGTAGCTCTTGTTGCATACAAACTTCCCAAAATTGATTGGCAATTATTTTGTGCCAAAGGCACGGTTAAATCAGACGCTCTGCAACCTTGAAGATAAGTAAAACCGGGTCGATGTCCGTATACTCTTAATCCCGTTTTAACATTTGGCGGAATTTTTGGCATAATTTCCGCTAAAGTTGCTCTTGCAATATCTACTTTTGCAACGCCAGCTATTGTGTCATTCATTGAATTTGAAAAATCCACAATAAAAATTATTTGCCCATCTTTTTGAGCTTTGGAAACATTTTTAGCAACATCTCCATAATTTTCAGGCGTGTAAATTTTATAAGCATAATTTGGCTCAGTCTTTGCTTTTTGTGCAAAAACTAAACTAAAAAAAACAACCAAAATCAAACTTGTAAAAATTTTATTTTTCATTTTAAAAGCTTACTCTAAAATAAATTAAATTTTATTCTACGAAAGGCTAACCATAGCGTCATTGCTTAACTCGTCTCTTAATTGTTGAGCAGTGACAACAACAATGTCGGAATTTTCGTCTTTTTTCAAATAAATTGTTTCAATTCCAGATTGTACAATAAAGCGTTTACACAAAATGCAGATAAAATTGTGACCATAAATATACATGGATGATCCCATACATCTATCTTGACCAGCTTGAATAATTGCATTTTGTTCGGCATGAATACTTCTACAAGTTTCATATCTTGTACCTGACGGAATATTGTTTTTCATTCGATAACAAAAACCCAACTCCATACAGGAAACAACTTTTGATGGAACTCCATTATATCCTGTTGCTTTAATTTTTTTATCTGCACCGACAATAACTGCTCCAACTTGTGCCCTTAAACAATTTGAGCGTTTGGCTACAGTACGTGCAATTTCTAAAAAATAATCATTCCATTCGATTGGTTTTAAGTTTTGATTTTCCATAAATTTACCTCGTAATTTAAGTATATCAAAAGGCATGCCTTTTAAAAAAACAAAATTGTCTCTTGTTAAGAAATATTAATAAAATTACAACATGTCAAAACATGCACGAATACATGATTTGAGCATGTTTTCATAAAGCAAAAAAACGCACAAAACACATAATTTGCAACTGCAAAAAAATATTTTACAATAAAAAATGTGGGGTTATTCCACACAAAGAATAAATGGGGAGTATTTTTAAGGCTTTTAAATGACTGTCAAACAACGTCTAGAGTTAATTTTGGAAGACATTAAAAACTACAATCCAAGAATCATAGCTGTTACAAAATACTATGATGAAACAAAAATGATAGAAGCTTTTAACTCGGGTTTGAGAAATTTCGGGGAAAGCAGAGCATTAGATGCGCTAGAAAAAATCAACAAAATAGATGATACGACACGCGCGCAATCGGTATATCATTTTATTGGACATTTACAAACGAATAAAGTCAAACATGTCGTAGGAAATTTTGAGTATATCCACAGTGTAGATAGCTTAAACTTAGCGAAATGTATTGATTGTGAGGCAAATAAACAAGGCATTATTCAAAAGATTTTAATTCAAGTAAATAATGCAAACGAAAGCCAAAAGTTTGGAATTCCAACATCGCAACTTGAAAATTTAATCGAAGAAGTTTCAAATTTGAAATCTTTAGAGCTTGTGGGGCTAATGAACATTGCTCCATTGACTGACGATTTTAAGGAACTTCAAAGGCTATTTTCAAATATGAAAGAGCTTGTTGATACATATCAACTAAAAGAACTTTCAATGGGAATGAGCCACGATTATAAAATTGCACTTGAAAACGGTGCAACAATGATTAGATTAGGACGAATATTATTTAATTAAATAAACATAAAAGGAGAAAAGATGGCACTTTCAGAAAAAATTAAAGAAATTATCGGAGCTTTAACAGATTCATTAAATCCGATGGGCGAAGAACAGTATGACGAAGAAATGGAAGGAGCATTTGAAGGCTCTTACCCAACAGACAAAAATGCTGCGCTAGAACCTGTTTTCAGCGAATCTCCAATCAGAAAAAGCAGAGCTAACCTAAGAGTGTTACCTCAAGCTAAAGCTGGTGCTCACGAAGTAGTTGTTGTAGAACCAAAAGCATACAACGAATCAATCACTATCGTTGAAGCACTTAAAGAAAGAAAAACAGTTATCTTAAATCTCCAATTATTAGATAGAGAACAATCACAACGTATCGTTGACTTCTTATGTGGCTGTACACACGCTCTTGACGGTTCACAAAGAAAAATCGGCGAAAACGTATTCATCTTTACTCCATCAAATATAAACATTTCACAAGAATTCATGAATTCAAAATTGTCAACAGACGCAATGTGGACAAAAGCGTAAGTCAAGTGTGCTTAGCTTGATAGCTTGGCAAAACAAACACCGTGACGGACAATTGGTATTACATAAATAGAGAGTTATAAGGAAAAGGCGCAGATTATGCGCCTTTTTATTAAAAACATGGAAGAAAAAATTAAAATATCGGCTATTATAAAAACCAAAAACAATGAAAACAAAATTTGTGAAACTCTTGAATCAATCAAAGATTTTGATGAAATTATTGTAATTGATGAGCACTCTAGCGATGATACAGTCGAAATATCGAAAGAATACAAAGCAAAAATAATCTATGCTGACAAAAACAACTTGCCTTTAGCGCTTAATCAAGCACTTGATGAATCAAAAAACGAATGGATTTTTATTTTAGAAGAAAACGAAATTCTTCCTCAAAAATTAATTCACGAAATTCAAAACTATATTCAAAACCCCAAAAAGAACAAACTTTGTGCCGCTTTTCACCAAAAAACTTTTTATTTAAACAAAGAAATTAAAACAGCAAGACAAAAAAACATTTTAAGACTCTTCAAAAAAGGTTATGGAGAATTTAAAAACGAATATTCGCTCGACATAAAAACAAAAAACAGCAAAATTCACAAAATCAAACCAACATCAAAAGCAAAAAATGCTTATATTTTAAAATTTGGCGAAAATGATATAACAAAAAAAATAAACGAAATTATTGAATTAAACAAAATTGAAATTAAGAACGAAAAAAGAACAAAAGCGTCAGTTATAATTAGACCAATAGTTGAGTTTATTAATTGGTATTTAATAAAAGGTGCAATATTTGAAGGTAGACGAGGCTTTATCTTTTCAAAAGAAAAATATATAAAAAGCTTTATTTACGAAACTATGCTTTTAGAAAAAGGAGCAAAAAATGATTTATGATAGATTAAAAAATAAAAAACAATACTATAATTTAAACGAAAACTTTAAAAAAGCTTTTGACTTTCTATGTAACACAGATTTTTCCAAAATTGAAGATGGAAGCTATGAAATAGAAGGCAAAAAAATATATGCCAATGTGCAAAGCCTTAAGACAAAACCTGTTGACGAAAAAAAATGGGAAGTTCATCGAAAATATATTGATATTCAATATGTTATTTGTGGCGAAGAAAAAATGGGATATGGCATTTTAGAAGATTTTAAAGAAATTACAGAAAAATACAGCGAAGAAAAAGACGTTGAATTTTTAAACGGCGAAAAGTTCAACTTTGTTGATGTTCAAGCTGGAGATTTTGTAATTTTTTATCCAAATGACGTTCATGCGCCAATGCTTAACGTAAAACAAGAAAAAGAAATCAGAAAAGTAATTGTAAAAATCGCCTATGAATAAACATAAGGTGGTCCATTTTTAATTTCAATTAAAATATTTTCAGCCAATTCTTTAAGCTCTTCTTTTGGCTTATTTTGCTCAACCTGATGCATAAAGTTGTCTATCATCGGGTTAATTGCACTCATTTTTTTAGATTTGAAGTTATTAATTTCAGTTTGAACAAGATTTTTCTTCAAATTAAGCTCGCTTTTAGCGTTTTCTCGATTAACAACAACATCTTTAATCGCATTTGCAGCTGCCGTAGCAACATAACCAACAGCACTTATAGCACTGAAACATAAAAATAAATACTTATTAAATTTATTTTCAGGATTTAAAATCCAATTATACAAATGTCCTCTTTCTTCATTGATATAGCAATAATATTGTATTTTTTCGCTGATACCACCCAAAGCTTCGGGAGCTTGCGCATATATTTGAGCAGATTTAACTTCACGAATTGCCTCGTCAATTTCTTCCGCTGTTATTCCTTGAATTTTTGAAAAATTAGTTTTCATAGTGTCATCTTTAGCGTTAATTACTTTAAAAATATCAATTAAAGCTTTTATTGCAGAAGGTTTATCAGAATTTTGAGTTGCGTTTATAATTTTTGCCGTAATTTCTTTATGTTCATATTTTTGAACAAAAGTATCTAAATTTTTCAATGTTTTTTGATAATTTTTAAACATTGCAAAACTCAAACCAACAAAACCTGCAACTCCAAGCCCAATGCCTATCAGCGTATTTCTTTTCTTGTTATCTTTAGTTTGTTCTTGTTTTATTTCACCTTTAAAACTAATTTGAGGATTGCTTTTCTTATCTTGCACCAAAACAGATTTAAAATATTTTGTTGTGTCACTTAATAAAGTATTCACAACGTTTAATTTTCCACTGAAAGCCTCTGTTTCAACTTGAATTAAGTCTTCTTGCAAGTCGTGCTCTATGTCGCAATTTTGCTTTTTAGTCCAAATTTCTTTTGCGCCATCCACAAAATTTTTCGCAACCAAAGTAACAGCACTCATTACTCCAACGCCCAAAAATCCTGCAACATTTTTAGCATTAGGTTCTCTTAAAAGTCGATACATTGCAAAATGTGGTTCTTCTAAAATATTAATATTTCGAGCCAAATCCCCAGGGCGAACAACGTCGCTTTTATTAGCTAAAATCTTAGAATATTTAGTCACGCCAAAGCTAATTAGCGCAATTGCCCCTAGCGCACTAGCGCTTGCAATCGCAATTGGTTTTAGCGCTTTTTTATAATCAAAAGATTCTTTTTTTTCGCTTTGCGTTTTATTTATAGGGTCAATTTTATCCGGAATTAACAAACTACAAGAAATTCTATCAAAATCATCAAAACTTTCGGTGTTTTCTTGTTTTTTGATGTATTGATTTAAAAGAACACCCTTAATTGTATCATTTTGTGGATGATTTTGTTTTTTATTCTGGCTTTGGCGATTTATATTAGGATTTGTTTGTTTTCTGTATAAATCAAATGGACTCGTTTTCATCTTCTTCTTTTTCTACTTCTCTGTCAGGATTTCTCTTAATCCTAAAAAGACCCTTTAAAATCTGCTTAATTTCTCGTGCTTTAATTTTTTCTGTTTCTTCACTTTCTTCCTCTTGCCCTTGAGAAAAGAACGCTAAAACTGTCTTGATAGCCTTTTTGATTGGTTGAGATATCTTAGCGTCAATAAAGTTTTTAACTTCACCAAGCACACTTGCTAATTTTTCACCAACTGACGAAATAAATTGAGCTATATTTGAGAAAAACGCCTGAATATTATTTATTGCTTGTGGAATTTTAGCAATTAAATTCAAAATCGGCTTAACAATAACGTTTATAACAATTTTGACAGGGAGTGCAATCACTTGTGGCATTTGGTCTAACTTTTGCATAAATTTATCTAAAGCTTGATTTGCTTTATCAACAGCCATCATGATTTTATTTTCTAAAAGGCGAGCTTGAGCTTGCTCAACTTTTTGAATTTGTGCTTGAATTTTAGCCTCTTGCGCAGCCTGAATTTTAATCCAAGCCGCCATACACTCAGCATAAGTCATCTCGCCAGGCACACGAGGCTTATCTCTATCTTTTCTCATAGAGCCACCACCCATACCTGAACAAATTGGGCATGCCCCAGGTGGAAGTCCGTGTGGACATTTGTTGCCGTTTTGTACTGATGTTGCTGCTGCGTATGGTGCTACCAAAATTGACCCTTCTTTTTGGGCCACACACTCATTATCTTAATCTCGCAAAGCATTTGGTATTTCCGCACAATGCTTTAAAAATTAGTATTCCGGCTATAACGGCTGCGGCCCAGCTGGGGAATTTCACCCCTATTTCCTATTTGTTATTACTAAATTTTAGCACAATAATTTTTTTTAGGCTAAATTTCTTCTTCAAAATCTTCATCAACTGAATTTGTTGGCAGTTTGATTTCTACACCCATTTGTCCCAAAATATCTCTTGCTTTTGGACCATAAGCAGTGTCTGAAAAATTTTCCAAAATTGTTTGATAACAAACAATAGCATCTCTTTCTTCGCCCCTTAGTCTGTATATGTTGCCAATTTTATAATACAAAGGAGCAAAAGCCGCCTCAGGCAAATTATCCATGTGCTCATCTAGCTGTAATTTCAAGCTAACCAGCGATTTTGAATCTTCAGGGGTGTATAGTTCTCTTTCATACACTTTTTGAGTAAGCGCATTCACCTTAGTAGACATCTCGGTAATTACTTCTTGGCTAATACCTTTTTTCTTAGCAGCCTTTTTTGCCGCATCAGCAGGCAAGGCTTGATTTAAAATCAAAGCCATGATTAACGCTAATGGAATTAATACCGATATTGTCTGTTTCAAAACTAGCTCCCCATCTAATGCTATATTACAATAATTTTTTTAAAATTCCTCAATCTTGCGGTTGAATTTTTCAAAAAAATTATTAAAATTTATTTATGAAAAAACTTGTTTTATTCATTTTCTTGTCTATTTTTCTAAGTGCGCAAGCGCAAACCCTTAAAGGCGGAGTAAGCGAAGAGCATATTTCAAAAGGATTTTTTGGCTCTTGGGGAGTAATTTCAAAACTTAAAAACACAAATAATCCATCTTTGTTTAAATACGAAAGCAGGGACATTTGGTCGTTATCTGGTTATAGTAATATTTTATTTTTGGAAAATTTTGAAAGTGGCGCAAAGTCGCAAATTACAGTAAAAGACACCAAAAAAGACTTTCTAAAATTTGAAAGAAAAAAAGAAATTAAACAAACCGAGGGAAAAATTGTTTATAGGGAAATTGTTGAATTTAATCTACACAACAACAATTTTTCAGGAACAGACACGTTTTTTGTTGAAAAATATGATTTAAAAAATAATCTTTTAGAAAAAAATCAAGCACAATATCAAATTGAGGGAACTAAAATTTCAGGACGTGCACCTGAATTAGATTAAAGTAGCCAAATAAGCCAATACACCATCAACGAAAATTTTGTTTTTAGAGGAAAATGCCAAGGCTTTGTTTCCAAATTGTTTTTCAATTTGAGCGATTTTTTTTACAACATCGTTTCTTGATACATAATCGCACTTCGTTAAAATGTTAATACAAGAAATATTGTTAAATTTTAACCATTCTTGCATCAAAATGTCGTTTTTTTGAACATCATGACGGGCATCAATAAATTGAATTGTTGAAGTTAATTTTCTTTTTAAAAGATATTCTTCCAAGTTTTTTTGCCAAGAATCTTGTTCTTTTTTGGAAACTTTTGCATAGCCATAACCTGGTAAATCCGCCAAAACAAAAGGTGTTTTATCCGTTTGAATTTCAAAAAGATTAATTAACCTTGTTTTTCCTGGGGTATTTGAGGTTTTTGCTAATTTAGAATGATTTGTCAGCGTATTTATAAAAGTAGATTTTCCAACATTTGAGCGCCCTAACAATGCAAACTCTGGAAGATTAAAATCAGGACACAATTTTAAATTTGGAGAACTTATTAAAAATTTTGCGCTTTTTATTTTCATAATCAATCTTTCACTAACTAGTATGATATCTTAAACGCAATTTCACAGCTGATTTTTTAAAATTTTTATTAAGTTATGTAACAAAACTTTTTAAAAAATGAAATTTTGCCACAGATATAAACTTTATATATATGTAGAGACAATCTACCATTCACAATAAGGTCTAATGAGTTATTGATGAATGCTTCCAAGCAACAGGATTCAATGCTAAAGTTAGATTGCATCTAATAAATTTGCCGGAATGAGTGGGTTATAAACAATAGCCTAGGAGAAACAACAAAAACTTTAAAACGAGCGGTGAAACGAAATCAAGCTCGTTTTTTTGTGCGCTAAAAAATGTAAACGTTTGTAAACAAATTTTTAACATTGGCAATTTTAACTTAAAAAAATACTTTTTAAATATGTAGATATTAGTATAGGTATGTTTTCATGGACAACATGGTAAATTCAATAAATCCATTTTTATACCGCCCAATCGAGAGCATTGGCGGAAATCAAGCACATCAAGCAAGTGCCGGAAAAGGTATGTATGCTCAAAGAGGCTCTGCTTGGGATGGTTTTAATGCTCCAGCAAACAACGGTACAGGCGAATTAATTGCTAATATTGACAATAGGGAAGATGCAATTGAAGGTTGCACTTGGAGCCCATATTTTGCATAATAATTAAAAAATCATATTAAAAACGAGCCACAAGGCTCGTTTTTTTCGTGTTTATAAGTTATTTGACTTTATTTATCCGAATGTTTTAAACGTTTGTTCAATATTATCTTGAATAACTTTTTCAATGCTTTCCATTTCTGTTGAAATCGCATTTCTTTCAGTTTCTAGTTGCTCTAATCTCATTTCCAATTTTTTATCTTTGCTTTGAACATCTGTTTTTATGCGTTCAAATTCTGCTTCAGCAGCAGCATCATCTGTTTTATCAACTTCATCAGTTATAGCGCCACCGCCAAGAGTATCCCAACCCATCATATCAATCATAGGATTTTCTACATCTGTTTTATCAATTTGAGCAAAATAATAAATACCTTCTCTAATCGCACTTTGAAAATTATCGACATCATCCAAATCTTCAACGATTATAAAATCATCTATAGTATATTGATGAGCAACTTTATTAGTGCCCTCAGAAGAAGCGGCAGAAGTAGCCAATTCTGAATTTAGCTTATTCATCATTGCATCTCTTTCTTCCTCAGAAGACACAACAAATTTTCCTGTTTGAGAAACAAGATAATATGGTTGTTGAGTCGTTGAAAGTCCTTCCATTTGCTGATTCATATAATTTTTATAATTTGCATAAGAAAGAACGACATCGTTCACTCCAGAACCTGTATTATAGGAGAATACCAATTGTCGATTGGATATTGCGTCATTATATTCATTAGAAGCGTTCGATAGATTGCTTGCCAATTGAAGACGTTGAAAGCTAATTTGTTGCGCTTCATACTCAACATTGCTTCTTCTTGCCGTCAATTGCAGAAATCTAGCTTGGCTTGCAGAAAGCCCCATGACCATTCTCCTTAAAGCTTTATTGTCTAACAGTATATTTATCGGCAAAAACTCATTCAGACTTTAGATTTTAAAGAATAATTAAACGCTTTTGTTACATTTATTTACAATTAACTTTTAATCTATTACCTAGCTATCCAATGTAATAAATAAAAAATTAAATTATTTTTTTACTATGAAAAAATTAATTATTTTATTACTGCTTTTAATGCTCAACTTGCAAATATTTGCAAGTGCAAAAATTTATCGCTACACTTCAACCCCTGCAAGAAACAGGGCAATTTTACGACCAACGTATAACCCTTATTCAAACTCATATCGAAATCCGTATTTTTACAAAAAATACAACAGAAACAACGCAAAAAGGCTTCAAAGACTACGCCGTTTTCAAAATATGAATAGAATAAGAAATGGAATTTTATCTTGGAACTCCAACAGGCAAACACAAGGCGCTTTAACAGGCTATTCAACTCCAATAGGAACAGATATTTATAAACAAATTGGAATCAGTCCAATGTTTGATAAACAAAATTCAAAATCACCAACTTGTAATAACGACTTATTTTCGACTCCAAGCGGGGTTGAATGGTATGATAGAAATGGAGAATATTATAAAGATTTAAAAGGAGTTTCTTCTAAAACAGGAGTAACAATACTCTACGATTAATCTTCTTCCACTAATTCTTCTTCAAGTTCGTCTTCTTTTTTCTTTTCAGCTCGCTTAGCTTTGTTTAGTTTTTCTTCTTCACGTTTTTTTAGGGTTTTCATAAGCATAATTGAACCCGCATTTGCCATGGCAAGCCCATTTAAAGACGCACGCAATTGAGCAGACCTATCTTGATAAATCTGTTGATTTTGCTCTTGTTCTTCTTCTTGCATCTCTTGAGCAAAATATTCGCCACCTTGGCCATATTTTTCTTCAGACATTTTATTAGCCGAAGCATTATCTTGCTTAAAGCCCGTGTTTGCTATTGGCGATATTATACGATTATCGACCATCTGCTCTCCCTTGTCTTTGCTTGAATAATATCATTTTTTTTCACAAAAAACAACATTATTTAAACCTATAAAACAGTAGAAAAAAATAATTTGTTAGTTATATCGCAATATGATAATATCAAGATATGAAAAAGATATTTTATTCATTATTTTTAAGCTTGTTTTTAACTGCAAATGCCGTCACTTTTGATTTCACTACTGAGGGAAATGTTAATTCAAACAAAATTTTAAAAGAAACAATTTCTAACGATTTTATTAACGATGATACGCAAATTATCAGTTTTTACAACGATATTGATAATGACAGCAACAATGAAATAATAGGTATAGTAAAATCGCAATATTTCTATAGTTTAGCAGGTTATAAATTGTTTGTTTTAAAAAACAATAACAACAAATGGGAAATATTGAAATCTGACGTATATTTTGACAACAGTCAAAACATAGAAATAAAAAATAAAAAAATCACATACAATAAAACGATTTTTTACAAAAACAAAAAATGCAAAGCCAAAATTAAAAAGAACAAAATTGTTACATCTAAAAGCATTTTTGATTTTTTCAAAGACAAAAAAGCACACGACATAGAAGAAATTACAAAATTTAGCGAAGGGCACACTCAAAACAATTTTGAACTTGAAAATTTCCATTCTCAAAAACAAAAAAATGTTAACTTTAGCTATAAAAGTTTAGACGAAAAAACAAAACACTATTTAGATTTAAAATAATTTTTTATTTCTTCAAATGCTTCAGTTTGGCTATACCCCTTTAATTCTGGTTGAGAATTACCCCAAAGAGCAAGTATTTGTTTAATTTGAGGATAATTATTGCAAGTTTTTAAATTATTATTGTTATCATCAACAAAAATTGCACTTTTTAAGGCATTTTGTTTCATATATTCAACCATAAATTCGGCTTTTGAAGGGTATTTGTCTAATATTTCACGAGCAAAAACTTTCTCTTCAGATATTTCAAGTCCATAAGATTTGAAACGTTGCAATATTGAAGCTTTGTTTTTCTTTGAAACTATAACAATATTTGGTTTTGTTTCTTCATGTAATTTTTTAATATTAAAAAAGAAATCATAAGGAGTTTCAAGGCTTTGCCAAAAATCATAGTTATTTTTAACCAAATCAGCTCTAATTTTCAAAAATTCATCACAAAACTCTTTTTCTTTTTCAATGTTTCTGTTAGAAATTGCTCTTAAAAAATTTTCAGATATTTTATCTTCGCAAACTTCATCAAACAACAAAGGATTGTAATAATAAAACATCCAAATGTTATAAACAAGATATTTGTATTTTGAATAAAGAGCATAATTTTTCTCATCAACTTTATCAAACATACTTATTTTTGAATAAAGCTGACGATTAACAAGATACACCTCTTTAAGCGTATCAAACAAAACTCCGTCAAAATCTAAAAATAAAATTTTATCTTTCACGTAATCAGAATAGCACAAAAACTAATGATAATAAATTTTTGGTTTAGGCTTATATACTAACTGTGATTTAATTTTATTAGCCAAAACGTTTAATCTAAAGTTTCGAAAATCATAAAATAAAGAATCTTGAATCTGCTTTATTTCATTATTTGCACTATAGTTACTGTACGTTTCTTGAAAATCGTTCGCCATGTCCTCTATCCGTAATTTATTTCCATAACATCTATATAATAATAAAGTATTTTTTTTCAATTCAATTTCAAAAATTAAA
>JAZUSV010000026.1:0-1860 GCA_045606885.1 Candidatus Gastranaerophilales bacterium
AGATAAAGAAAATATGATAATTTTAGAAAACCCTTATGTTTCAAGTTATTTAATTGAAACAATAAAAAAGAATAAATTTAGCGTTTTGGATAATGAAATTTCAAGGCAATATTTTAGCGACAGAGAGTTGGTTTCAACTTCTTGTGCAATTGAAATATTAAAAAAAGAACCGCTATATTCGAATTCTGAAAATTCAATCGATTGGGTTTTTGAAAATTTACCTGATAGCGAATTTTCTTCAATGCTTAAATTAAGCAAAGACAAATTTGCTTTTAGAAATATGCTTAAAAAAATATATCCAAAATATTTTTTTATGGAATTTTCATTAGATGACATTGAAAAAATTGATGTTGAAACTTTGAAATTTCCTTTTGTTTTAAAGCCAAGCGTTGGATTTTTAAGCTTTGGGGTTTATCCTGTTAAAGACAAAAAAGAATTTAGTGTAGTAAAAAATAAACTAAAGTCAGATATTCAAAAATTAAAAGATGTTTTTCCGCTTTCAGTTGTTGATTGTTCAAAGTTTATTATTGAAGAAATGATAGAGGGTGACGAATATGCAATTGATGCATATTTTGATGAAAACGGTGAAGCCGTAATTTTAAATATTTTTCAACATCCATTTTTTGATGAAAACGATGTTTCAGATAGAATTTATTACACATCTAAAGAAATTATGCAAAAATATCTTGCACCATTTAAAGAGTTGCTTGATAAAATTGGAGCAGGCGGAAACTATAAAAACTTTCCTTTTCATTTGGAATTGAGAGCAAATAAGGAAAAAATTGTTCCAATTGAACTTAACCCAATGCGTTTTTGCGGTTGGTGTATAACAGATATTGCTCAAAATGCTTGGGGAATAAACGTTTATGAATATTTCATGAACAATAAAAAACCCTCTTGGAAGAATATTTTAGAAAATGTGGGCGATGAAATTTTTTATTTTACAATAGGTGATATTCCTTCAAAAATTAATAAAAATGAAATTTTATCAATAAATTATGAAAAATATCTGAGCAACATTTCAAATCCGCTAGATGTAAGAAAAATTGGCTATAAAACAAAACCTGTTTTTGCAATAGTTTTTGCAAAAACTAAAGACGAAAATGAAATTAAAAAAATATTGGCTTTAAAAATGGCTGATTTTATTGAGTTGGAAAAACGCTAATACCCTTAATTCCATTTGCAAAAGAATATCTTATAATCGAATCAATATCTTGTATCGTTTGTTGTGGTTTTAAGTTAATTGTTTTTGAAATTCCGCCTTCAAGATATTTTTGAGCAGTTGCCATGGTGTCAATTTCATCCCAATAATTTGCGCAACTGTTGTTTAAAGGTTCAATTGAAGGAGTTGTTTTTAAAATTCGAGAAGTTGTACCACAAGGTGAAATGCACATTTTAACATCGTTGTTTTGTGCTTGTTCTTTTATTGTTTTTAGGCATTTTTCAAGTGTTTCAAGTGCTTTTTTGGAGCCGTAATTTTGTCCTAGTTGATTAAGCAAATCTTGGTAACCTAAAATTCCAACAAAAGCATCTTTTGAAAGTCTTTTGCTTGCGATGGTTAAAACATTTGCGCTTTGCGATAAAAAGGCATAGTCAACATCGTTAGTTTTTGGGTTGTAAAATTTTGATAGATTTATTTGAGCCAAATTTAATCCTTCATTTTCTTTCAGTTGCGTTGCTGCGCAAGAATCACAGATGAAATCTTTGTCATTTGAAAAAATTATTGCTGGTTCGCCTGACATTTTCATTGAGCTAAGCAATTTAAAATAGACATCTTTTGCTTTAATTGTACTTCCGTTGTCTAATGTTAAGTCTTGATTTTTATCAACTTTAGATAAAAAATTATCATCAATGATAACT
>JAZUSV010000027.1:0-3967 GCA_045606885.1 Candidatus Gastranaerophilales bacterium
ACTTCTTGGCAAGATGTTGCAATTGACGCATTTGTTGATATCTTAACTCAACATAGAATTCCGTTTAACAAAAATCTTGCGACCGATTTAATCGAAAAACTTCAAATTAAACAACAAGATTCATCAGGCGCATCAACTCAAGAAATGCTATTTAGCATAGTTGATTCAATTTCAAAATCATACTTCCCATTACATCCTGATGGAAGTACAAAAAACAAGGTTACTCTTGCAACTTTAGTTGCTAAAAGAATGAATTTACCAAAAACTGAAGTTGATAAATTAAAAATCGCAATGCTTTTATATGATATCGGCAACACAATGATGCCTAAAAACATCATGAAAAAAGCAGCACCGCTCAATAAAAACGAGAAAAAAGAAATTCAAAAACACCCTGTCGTTGGAGCTCAAGAAATTCTAAAACCAATCAATTCTGTTTCAAGCATTATCCCAATTATTGAACATCACCACGAAAATTGGGACGGCAGCGGCTATCCTAACAACAAAAAAGGCGAAGAAATACCTACAACATCACAAATTATATTAATTGTAGATAGCTATTTTGCAATGATTTCTTATCGTCCATATAGAAAAGCATACACAATTGATGAAGCTATTGAAGAAATCAAAGCTAATTCAAACACTAAATACTCTCCTGAAATCGTTGAAGCATTCATCCACGCAATTGATGAATTCAAAAAAATATAATTACAGTTCAACGTTTCTCATCATATCTTTTAAGGTTTGAAGTGTTGTATCCATTGAAACAATGTCAGTTGTTTTTTGTCTTAAAAATGCATTAATTTGAGGCATCAGTTCAATTGCAACATCAAGCTTTGGATTTGACCCCATCTGATACATACCAACATCAATTAAGTCTTTATTTTCTCGATAAAGCGCTAATAAATTTCTCATTTTGCCAGCAGCCTCTTTATGCTCGTCATCAGCTATAGCGCTCATCAACCTTGAAATTGAACCCAGAGAATCAATCGCAGGATAGTGGTTTTGCTCGGCTACTTTTCTTGACAAGAAAATGTGACCATCAACGATACCACGAACAATATCTACAATAGGGTCAGTGATATCGTCACCTTCCATCAATACCGTATAAAGTGCTGTAATTGAACCTTTTTCAGAATTTCCTGTACGCTCAAGCGCTCTTTGCAACCAAGAGAATATTGAAGGCGGATAGCCTTTCATTGTAGGTGGTTCACCCAAAGACAAACCAACTTCACGTCCTGCCATTGCACAACGAGTAATTGTATCTGTCATTAGAAATACTTTTTTTCCTTGGTCTCTAAAATATTCACAAACTGTTGTTGCTGCAAGTAAACACTTCATTCTAATTAGTGGTGGCTGGTCACCTGTAGCACAAACAATAACAGTTTTTTTCATACCCTCTTCTTTAAGAGCATCTACAATAAATTCTTTAACTTCACGACCACGTTCACCAATTAGAGCTACAACGTTTACATCGGCGTCTGAATTTCTTGCTATCATACCTAATAGAGTTGATTTACCAACACCAGAACCAGCAAAAAGACCCATACGTTGTCCTGTTCCCATAGTTAAAAGCCCATCTATTACACGAACCCCTGTAGATATTTGTTCTGTAATAATTGGCCTATGAAATGCATCTGGAATTGTGCCGTTAATATTCATATATTTTGCGTCAGATATATCCATTGGACGAGAGTCCATTGGCTCTCCTAAAGGATTAACAAGACGACCAAGCAAAAAATCCCCAACAGGAAATAAAATTGGTGCTCCTGTTGTCTCAACTAATGAACCTTGCCCAATACCTTCTCCATCATACAAAAGCAACAGTTGAGCAACATCACCCTTAAAAGCCTGAACTTCTGCTGCTTTTCGCTCTCCTGTATGGGTTTGAATATAACATAAATCACCTATTTTAAGCCCAGGAAGTTTAACTTCAACCGTTAGACCTAAAAGCTTCGATACAACACCTTTATACTTATACAAATCTGCATTTTCAATAGTTGTATAGGCTTTTTGTTTTAAATTTTGAATTTTATATTCTAATTCTTGGTTCATCAAGTTAATTATAACAAATTTAAATAGCAAGTCTAGTTTAGAAAGCCAATTATTTGCAATATACAAAAAATCAATCCTAAGATTAATTTTTAAGGTCAAATTACACCTTTTGATTGATGAGATTTCTTATGGAATTAGTCTATATTATTGATGTGGAAGATTAAATTTAGTCCACAAATACTAGACAATGGTAAGAGGTAGAATTAGTAAGGATGACGCAAGGCATTTCACAAAGCCTTAATTTAGCGCTTGCACGTGTTAATTATATTGAACACAGTTTTTCTGCACTAGAAAATATTGCAGGAACTACCTTTACGCCAACAAATACTATTGAAAGCGATTTTAAAAAAATATTAGATAAAAAAATTGAAGAAACTACCACCATTGAAAAATCCGCTACACCAGAAGAAAAAACAACTGTTTCAGCCGAAATTAAACCTGAAAACAAAGAGGCAGTAGAACTAAAATCCAAAATTGATTTAAAAGCGCAAAGCACAAACGTTGAAGAATTAATCGAAACGTTTAGTGAAAAATATGGAATTGACGGCGATTTCATAAAAGCAATAATCAAACAAGAATCAGGCTTTAATCCTAATGCTACAAGCAAAAAAGGAGCTATGGGTTTAATGCAATTAATGCCAAAAACTGCTGAATCTTTGGGGGTATTAGACGCATATAACCCAAGTCAAAACATTGAAGGCGGAGTTAAATATTTAAAAGGATTATTAGAAAAATATAACGACAATAAAGAAATGGCACTAGCTGCATATAACGCAGGACCAGGTGCCGTTAAAAAATATGGCGGAATTCCACCATATAAAGAAACTCAAAACTACGTAAATAATATTATGGGTACATATAACAAAATCAAAGAGGCAGGCTTATTATGATTACAAGAGGAATTGGAACAGTTGCAAAAGGTATGCAAGCGCTTATTGATTTTGAAGATGTAACAGCGCACAACTTAGCCAACGTTACAACTAATGGATTTAAAAGAACACACATTACATTTCAAGACGTAATGCAATCAAAAGTTCAATCCCAAAATATTCAAGGGAAAAACATTGAAGTAGGTTCTCTAAGCAACGGTTCAAGAACAGATAGAACATACATTGACTTTTCTCAAGGCGGATTGGCTGAATCTGGAAACAAATTAGATGTAGCATTTCACGGAGACGGATTTTTCAAAGTTAGATATCAAGAAATTCCCGAAGACAAGGCTTATGATGAAAGAGACTACTACTATCAAAGAACAGGAAACTTCAAACTAAACGACGAAAATTATCTAGTTAATTCTGAAGGCGATTTTATTATGGATATGGAAAATCGAAAAATCAGAATTACAAGAGACCCAGACGCTGTTGATTTAGACGATATGAACAGATGGGATGTTATGAAGGATTTAGTTATAGCAGAAAATGGACAAATTTCGTTAGTTAATCCAAATTACAATATAGGAATACAAAAAATTCAAGTTTGCGATTTTGCAGATAAAACCAAAATTTCAGGGATTGGACAAGCTAAATATTTGGCAATTTACGGACAAGACCCAGGGTTATACACAAAAGCAGACGGAACATTCAGCCTGCAACAAGGCATGGTTGAAATGTCTAACGCTAATACAATCAATGAAATGCTTAATTCAATTAACGTTTCAAGAGGTTACGAATCAATGAGTAATATTTTAAAAACTCAAAGCGATACACTACAAGAAGCCATCTCGTTAGGCAATATTTCTAGATAGGAGCAATAAATGTTAAGAGCACTTACAACTGCAGCAACAGGGATGATTGCACAACAAAATAACTTAGATGTAATTTCAAATAACGTAGCCAACTTATCTACATACGGATATAAAAAAGTTAGAGCAGAATTTCAAGACTTATTAAGTCAAATTCACAGAACTCCAGGTGCT
>JAZUSV010000028.1:0-2567 GCA_045606885.1 Candidatus Gastranaerophilales bacterium
CTTGTGGAACTATATTCCTCATCGCTTTCGTAGTGCTATCGTCAAAGCTCAACGCTTCGCCAATTTAGCACCGGCTTGCGCCTTTAGTATCCATTTGGTATAAAATCTCTTGCTCTAAATTTTGCACCAAGAGATTTTGCCACAACTTCACATCTTTCAACGTTTATTGGATAGTTTGGAACGTTTGATACAACGGTTGTTGTGGTTTTAATTTTTTCTTCAACGCAAGCACGAATAAATCTTTTTACTTCTTCGTACGCATTTTCAATTTTTGGGTTTGAAACTTTGTTGTAAATTTCTTCGTTTTCGCCGTTTAAGCTAATTGAAATAAAATCAACATAAGGGGCTAATTCAATCGCTACATTTCTTTTGTGAATTGCATTAGCGTGTCCATTTGTGTTGATTCTGATTTTTATATTGGGGTAGTTTTCTTTTAAATATTTAGAAATTTCAACCACTTCGTCGATTTTGATTAAAGGTTCGCCATATCCGCAAAAAACTATCTCTTCGCTTTTGGAAATAATATCTTTTTTTGCTTCAATTTGTTCAATAACGGCTCTTGCGGTTGTATTATCTTTATCAAGCCATAGATTTGCACCTTGAACATCGTCTTTTTGATTGCGCAAACAAAAAACACATGCATTAGTGCACGCGTTTGTCATATTTATATATGGCTTATTGTCTAAAAAATATAAAAGATTGTCTCTACCTTCTACCATAATTTAATTGTAACTCGTCAATTTTTTAAAACAATAACAATTTTTAAAAAATTGGCAACATTGTGCCACTTCCTCGACCATGCATGTAGTCTAATGTTTTTTGATGATGAATTTGCTGAGTATCGATTTTAATTTTTGGCTTAGTTTCTTTAAGATTGTTTTTTGCTTTTTCAACAGAAGCTGATTTTTTCATATTTTCAACATTGATTATTGCTTCATCTTCTTTTGTTGTGTTTACATTAATTGCACTTGTATTAATTAAAAGAGGAATTTCCTCGTAAGCAAAAGAAGGTAGAAATAAGAGTAAGAATAATAAAAATAATTTTTTCATAATTTTATTGCCCCTTGTCTTAAAATTTTAAAGTTGTTTTCTTGACACAAAATTACAGTTGAAGGAATGTTTTTGTTTTCTTTATCTTCAAGCGGTTTTATTATAGTTGCAAAATTTTCAAATTTTTGCTTTGCTTCAAAATAGTTCAAAACAGGCTCTTCACCTGTGATATTACAAGATGTTGTCGCAAGAACTCTGTTGTCTATTTGTGCGATGATTTTTCTGAAATCATCACTGTTTGGAATTCTTATTCCAACAGTGTTTCCGTTTGAGGTAATAAAATTTGGACATAGTTCTGATTTCTCAAAAACCAAAGTTAACGCCCCTGGTAGATGTTTTTCAATTAAACCGTAAGCATATTCGGGAATAAATTTAATATATTTTTTAAGTGAATTAAAATCGTCACTCATCAAAATTAAAGGTTTTTTAGAATCTCTTTTTTTGATTTCGTAAATTTTATTTACTGCGATAATATCTTCGGGTTTACAACCAAAACCCCAGACAGTATCTGTTTTAAAAGCAATTACTTCACCCTTTTTAAGCATTATTTCCTCTTTTTAAGAATTTGTTAATTAATTTTTCTTTAACATCAGATAAATATTCTACTTTTAATAAATTTGAAGTTAGGATGTAAATTCCTAAAGTTGTAAAGAAAATTATTGTAACTTTTATAGCTTTTATGATGAATGTCGCAGCTAAGAATTTTCCTAGTATTATATTTAATCCAAAGCCTATTATAAATGTTATTAAAGCACTGATTAATATTTTAAAAACTTGCTGAGTAAAAGCTCGATATCCTAAAGTAATTCTATTTCTTATTAAAAACGCCAATAAACATGCGTTAATTGTTGTGATAAATACAGTAGATAGTGCAATTCCGTTAATTCCAAGAGGTTTAACCAAAATTGAGTTAAAAATAAATTTTAGTGCAATTGAGCTTATTGCAATATAAAAAGGTGTTTTTGAATCGTTAAAAGAGTAATAAATTCTTGTAATAGAATCTCTAAACATATATGGGATTATTGAAAGTGAAATTATAAACAAAACTTCTGATACCATTAGAGTTGCGCTATGATTAAATGCTCCACGTTCAAGCGCTAATGAGATTAAATCTATTTTTGATATAAAGATAAATATCATCAAAAATGCACCAACATAAATTAAAGAGCCAACGCCTTTGTTGAAATAATGTTTAACTTCGTCCAATTTATTTTGTGCAACAAGTCTTGAAAACAGTGGGAACAATGGCACTAAAAGTGCAGATAGCATTAAACCAACAGGGAATTGGAAAATTCGATTAGCATAGCCATAAGCAGTCCATTGACCTTCAGCTAGGCTCGAAGCAAAAAAGATATCAACATATATTCCAATCTGTCCTATTGTTGAGGACAAAAAGGCTGGCATGAGAAGCTCCATTATATCTTTGAAATTTTTGTTGTTAAAAAAGTCAAAACAAGGTTTAAAAGTATAACAAGTCGGAGGCCAAGCGGTCTTAGGAAGACAATTTTCATTTTCAA